>WGMQ01000049.1 GCA_016125005.1 bacterium
ACCTTCGCAGCCTCGACCATTATCGCGAAGCGCCGGGCCCTGGAGCGAAGTCTTGCCGACATTCTCGCCGCGCCGACCGCATGCGATCTGGCTCGTGACCTTCAAATGAAATTCCGGCGCGCCCGCGACCAGCTTCTGGTCTTCGCCGACTGGCCCGGACTGGTGGAGCCGACCAACAAGGCCTGCGAACGCGCGCTGCGGCCTGCCGTCATCCAGCGAAAGGTCACAAACGGCTACCGCGTCATGTGGGCCGCCAATGGCGAGGCCGACGTGCGAACCGTCGTCGATACCGCACGCATGCGAACTGGCGCTCGCCCGTTCCAGACCATCCTCAAAACCGTCGCCACCTGACAACCCGAGACCAGGAAACTGCGGGTGGGTAATTGCGGAACCGGGGTTGCGTCATTCGCATCATGAGTCTACTATCACGATAGAATTGATAGTGATATGATGGAACGTGACGAAGTTGACCATTCCGAAGGTACACGTGCTTCGACAAGTCCGATCGACATTAACACATTGATGCCATTCAGCCTGCGCGTGCTGCTCAACCTTACGACACGCAGATGGGGCGCGGACGGGGATGCCCACCCCTTGCTGATTCGCCGCATCGAGGCACTGCGAGCGGACGGCTGGTGGGTACGCACAGCCTTGCCCCGCAACTATTTGCTCTGGCGGCACGGACGAACGATGCGGGACCTGCGGTACCCGGTGCTCATTCTTCCGCAATCGCGTGGAGACGTTTCTACGCTTTCCTGGAACGTCTTCCTCGCCGTCGAAATCGTGCGGGCAAAAGAGCAGTTGCAACGCGGAGGGCGTCCCGAGTTCTCAGCCTTGGCGATGGCGGAGCTTAACGACCTGGTCGAGCACATTGCGGCAAGATCAGCCGTGCGTGTGACAGATCCGCTCCGGCTCCACCAAGAGGTTGCCGTGAATTGCAGTAGTATCTCCGGCGCTTAGCGCAAGTTATTTACTCTTGAATCCGTCGAGTCTCGGTGCCCTTGCGCTTTCTCGTGATTCAGACTGCAATTCCGTGCCAGTCGCTGTACATGAAGTGTAACTCACTCGATTCCGTACGGCCACCTCTCAGCTCCACGCGTCTCAGTTTCAGGGCACGCACTTCGCGAGGGTTACTTCGCCAGCCGGCGCAGAACTGGAGCACGCAGTCCGGACCATGCACCCAGCGTGCAGAAAACCAGGAACACCCAGCCGGATACCGCTCCTGCATGGATTCCCGACAGCAGAACCCCCACGGTGCAACCAAGCGATGTCATGGCACCCCAGCCTAGAAGCAGGCCGCCGAACACACTCCGGGCAATCTGGCGGGCTGTCGGCCGACGCGGCCGGAATTGATCGGCCGCCAAGGCGGATGCGAGACTGCCCGCGACGAGGCCGACAACAAGAATTCCGTTGTTGGAGAGCAATGCCTGCTTCACCACTGTGGCGCAGCCACGCAAGGTGTCCAGTCCTAGCAGTGTACCAGGCAACAGCCCGATACCGCTGGCCCCCGTCCGAACGAGACTGCCGAGTTCGGCCGTCACGCCGAGCGGCGCGACGCGAAAATAGAAGATCGCGGAAAGCGTGCCGACAAGCAGACCGGCGGCGACCGGTGGCCAACGGTCGACGAGGATCGCTTTCAGCGGATTGCTTGGTCCCGCAGTCGCCGCCGTCCAGTCAGCCCAGTTTGCCAGCACATGGACGAGTATCCCGAGCAGGCCGACGATGAGTAGGGTCAGCGTCAGGCTGCCGGCATGGCCGAGGAAGTGAGGCAACCACAGCGCCGGACTTTCCGAGATGCTCCATAGGTAGAGCGGATTCCAGGTCAGGAACCCCAGCAGGAAGCCGACCGCCGCGCCCACTATGGCAAACGGTGATGTCGCAGAGCCCTCGCCCAGCCTGTAGAAGTGAGCCGAAAGGCAGGAACCGCTGATCGCCATGCCGAGGCCGAAGACGAAGGAGGCGACGGCGAGCACCGGTCCCACCGGGCCGATATGCGCATTTGGCGGAAGTCGGCCCGGCTGCGGCACCGGCACCCAGGACATGACGACGACGCTGTAGAGGATCGCGCCGAAGCCGAGCGCGACAAGGATCGCAAGCACCCCGCGAGGATCGCGTTCATCGAGGAAGTCGCGGAGATTGCACAGGAAGCAGAAACGGGACCGCTGCAGCACGACACCGAGCCCGGCCCCCGTGAGCAGGGAGAAGACGAGGCCCTTCGCTGCCGGGTCGGCCGAGAGAAGCCAGGCGCCTGCGGCGATTGCGAGCAGAATGGCGGCAGCGGCGAATGAACGCAAACGGATGTCGAGCATGGCGGGCCCCAAATGGAAGAAGGCGAGCGGGCGTGGGAGGGACGCCCGCTCGCTCGCTGTCCCGGCAACCAGGCTTGAGCCTGGAACGCCGGGAACTCTATTTCCCGGTCCAGACCGTACCGGCGACATTGACGACCGGAACGCCGACGGCATTGCCGTATTCCGTCCACGAGCCGTCATAGTTGCGTGCGTCGTAACCGAGGATTCGCTTCAGGGCGAACCAGGTGTGGCTCGATCGCTCGCCGATCCGGCAGTAGGTGATGACCGGGCTCGAACCGTCGATGCCCTGCTCGGCATAGATCGCCTTGATCTCGTCAGCCGACTTGAAGGTGCCGTCCTCCTTGACGATCTTGCCCCAGGGTACGTTGACCGCACCCGGCACGTGGCCAGCCCGCACCGCCAGTTCCTTGACGCCTTCCGGTGCGAAAACCTTGCCGGTGTACTCGTCGTTGGAGCGGATATCGACCAGTTTCGCCGCACTGCGGCCTTCCGAAGCGTCGAGCACGTCGTTCAGCCGCGCGCGCAAGGCGGTGTTGCGCTCAGGCAGTTCGATCAGCGAGTCCGCGTGATCGACCAGCGCCGTGTCGAGCGGAAGTCCCTGCGCTTCCCAGAGCTTGCGGCCGCCGTCGAGCAGCTTGGCTTCGATGCCGTAGACGTCGAACACCCAAGCCCCCCAAGCCGCGAACCAGTTGTTGTTGTCGCCGTAGAGCACGACCGTCGTGTCCCTGCTCACGCCAGCTTCGCGCAGCATGGCCTCGAAGGCAGCCTGATCGGCGATGTCGCGCTTCACCGGATCGACGAGGTCGGTGTGCCAGTCGAGATGTACGGCGCCTGGAATGTGGCCGCGCTCGTAGACGCCCGTATCGACACTCACCTCGAAGATGCGCACGTTCGGATTGGCAAGATTGTCCTGCACCCAGTCGGCGGTGACGAGCGCATCGGACGCCTGCGCGCCTGATGCGAGAAACAGGCCGACGAGGACGCTGGTCAGTTTGGCAATTCTCTTCATCGTTGATTTCCTTTTGTGGTCAGTAGTTTGGTATTCCCTGGTCGAAAGCTCGATGGTGTGACGCCCGGAAGGCCTTCGCTTCCCGTCGTGCCCAATCATGCCGCCCGGCGCGTTTGAATCGCGCCAGGCGACTTCGCGAATCCGGATGCCAGCGCATAGCCGTCCGTCCAGCGTCCGAAGCCGCTGGCGACGTTGACGTGGCCGGCCTCGCCGAGATCGATGAGCCCGCTCCCCCAGCGGTTCGCGAGTGCCTCAGCCCGCGCAAACTTCAGGTACGGATCATTGCGGCTGGCAACCAGCATGGACGGAAAGGGAAGCTCCGACTGCGGCATGGCCCCGAAGCGGACCTGCCCGGGATGAAGCCTCTCCACCGCGGTGAGATCGGAAGGTGCCACGAGCAACGCCCCCGCCACATGATCGGCGGAAGGCCGACCTGCAAGGTTGGCGACGAGAATCGCGCCGAGACTGTGCGCCACCAGAACAGTGCTCGGCGATGATGCCAGCGCTGCTTCCAAGGCGGCGAGCCAAACGTAGAGAAGCGGGCTCTGCCAGTTCTCAAGTTCGAGAAGCGAAGCGTTGGAATGATCGGCGAGCCACCAACGCTGCCAGTGCCCGGGGCCGGACCCGTTCAGTCCAGGAATGACCAGGTATCTTTGCATGATCGTCTCCTCTCCTTGTCGCGGAAATGTTTCTGCTCGCCTGAGGGCCGGGAAATCCGGCCCAATGTAGTTTCTTCGCGCTGCAGCCATGCGCATATCAAGAATCAGCGATGGCCTGCGCCAGGTCCGCATGCTGCCGGACTCAGTGAAGTCCGAAATCATGCAGGAGCGCCTTACGTTGACGTACGAAGCGGTTCTCGCTGCGATCCCGCGGACGATTCAGATCGATGTCGATCGAACGAATCGACGCTCCCCTCTCTTTCGGCATGACGAGCACCCGGTCGGCGAGGTAGATCGCTTCCTCCAGATCGTGGGTGACGAGGATCATCGTCACCTTCTCCTCACGCCAGATGCGGCCCAGCTCCTCCTGCATCGTGATTTTGGTCATCGCATCGAGGGCTCCAAGCGGCTCGTCCAGCAACAGGATCTCCGGCTGAACGGTCAGCGCCCGGGCGATGCCGACGCGCTGCGCCATGCCGCCGGAAAGCTGGCGGGGATAGGCATTCTCGAAATCCGTCAAGCCGACGAGCCGGATGTAGTGCCTGGCCTTCTCCTCGGCGTAGGTCCTCGCGTCACCACGGACATCCAGCCCGAACGCGACATTGCCGAGCACAGTCAGCCAAGGGAGCAGCCGCGGCTCCTGGAAGATGATCGCACGTTCCGTGCCGACGCCGTGCACGGGTGTGTCGTCGATCAACACCTCGCCCGTGTCGGGCACTTCGAGCCCGGCGAGGATCCGCAGCAGCGTGGTCTTGCCGCAGCCCGAAGGGCCCACGATGGCCAGAATCTCACCGCTCCGAATGTCCAGCCGCAGGTCGCGCAGGACATTCAGCCGCTGCCCGTTCAGCGCGAAGGACTTGGAGAGGCCGCGAATGGCGACCTCCCCCCGGCGTGTCGTCTCGACCACGCTCATGACCCGACCCTCAATTGGTCGAGGCGCCGGTGACGAGGAGGATGTCCTTCGCCACCAGCTTGCCCGCTTCGATCCGGCCCTCGCGCTCCAGCACGTCGATCCAGAACTGGATGTCGCGTTCCACCGGAAGGCCGCCGGCGCGAACGCCGTAGCCCTTGAAGTGCTTGGCGAGGTCGGGGTTCTCGCCCCGCTCCTCGAGCGTCTTCGCGAGGATGACGCGGGTCTCCTCAGGGTTCTCGCGGGCATAGTCGAGCGCCTTGGCTGCCCCTTCGACGAAGGCGCGCGCCTGTTCCGGATGGGCGTCGACCCAGTCGCGGCGAAGCACCACGAAGCCGCCGGCAATCTCACCGAGAACGTCCGTGTCGTCGAAGATCGCGCGGATGCCCCCCTTCTCGCGCGCCGCACCTTCGAATGTCGTCTGCCAGTAGCCGAAGGCGGATATGTCTACCTGCCGGGAGCGCAGCACTTGCTCCAGTTGGGGACCGGGCACGACGATCAGGTTCGCCGCATCCTGCGGCAGCCCGTTCTGATGCAGCGCCTCGCGCACCGCATAGTCGAGATGAGCGCCGAGCGTGTTCACGGCGATGGTCTTGCCGACGATGTCCTTGATTCCCTGGATCTGGCTGTCTTCCAGCACGTAGAAGATCGATTGCGCCTCGTCGTTGATGCCGTTCGACGGATAGGCCGCGACGAAATCGTTGCCTCCTGCGATCGAATTGAGGACTGCGGCCGTTGCGGCGCTTCCGAGCTCTACGCTGCCACCGGCGAGCGCGATCAGCGATTCCGGGCCGCCAGTCGCATATCCGACGTTCTCCAGCTTGATCTCGGCCTTGTCGTAGTAGCCGAGTTCCGCGGCCAACTCGTGCGCCGATATGCCGCCATGGCTGGCGAGGAAGCGGATGGTGACCTCCTCCGCGAGCGTGACATGGCTAGTGGTCGAGAGAAGGGCTGCGAGGGTCAGGCTGCGCACAAGAGTTTTCATTTGGGTCTTTCCTCTGGGCTGTCGTCTGGGGGTGGTTGGAATGCTCAGCGCGTGACTTCCGACCAGCGGCACAGGCGGCGCTGGAGCGTGACGAGCACGGCGTTGGCTGTGAGGCCGAGGGCGGCGAGCAGAAAGATTGCGCCGAACATCAGCGGAATCTGAAAATTGTACTGGGCGTTCATCACCTGAAAGCCGAGACCCTTGTTCGCCCCGATCATCTCGGCGGCGATGAGGAGCAGGAGCGCGGTGGTGGCCGACAGGCGAAGCCCGACGACGATCGCTGGTACCGATGCCGGAAGGACGACGCGCCGGAACACCGTGAGCCTGGAGGCCCCGAAGGTGCGCGCCATCTCGATCAGCTTCGCGTCGACCTCCTTCACGCCGCCGATGGTGGCGAGCAGAATCGGAAACAGCGTCGCCCAGAAGATGACGAATATCTTCGACGTCTCGCCGAGCCCGAGCAGCAGGATGAAGACCGGATAGAGCGCCAGCGCCGACGTCTGCCGGAACAGTTGCAGGATCGGATCCAGAGCCCGCTCCACCGAACGAATCTGTCCCATGAAGAGGCCGAGCGGAATGCCGATGACGACGGCCGCGCCGAAGGCGATGCCCGAGCGCTGCAGGCTGATGGCGACGTCTCCCACCAGCCGGCCCGATGCCAGCGCCTTCCACAGGGCAGCAGCGATGGCGTCAAGCGGGGGGAAAATGGAAGGATTCACCCAACCGGTCTTGGCCGAAACCTGCCAGAGGACGAGAAACCCGACCAGCAGGCCATAGCGGGACAGGACGTCCCGGCCCATGGCAGTGAGGCGCTGGCCCGGCATGGCGCCTGCCCGGTCTTCGTGGCGTCGCCGAAGCGGCGAGGTATCGATGCTCTGGATAGTCATGGCTCTACTCCGCGGCCTGGATCGAGTGACGGGCAGCAACCCAACGGTTCTCGGGGAACGGAAGCCCGAGGTTCTCACGGAGCGTGCGGCCCTCGTAGGCCGTCCGGAACAGGCCGCGACGCTGCAGTTCTGGGATCACCAGTTCGACGAAGTCGTCGAGCCCGGTCGGCAGCCAGGGGGGCAGGATGTTGAAGCCATCCGCGGCTTCGTTCTCGAACCACTCCTGCAACGTGTCGACGATCTGGACGGGCGAACCGACGATCGTGAAGTGGCCACGCGCGGAAGCGACCCACTGGTAAAGCTGTCGGATGGTGAAATCATTCTCGTCCGCGATCTGCCGGATGAGCGCCTGGCGGGACTTCATCCCTTCGGTCGGTGGAGCCGGAGGCAGCGGGCCATCCAGGTCGTGCCCGGTCAGGTCGAGCGTGCCGCCCGTCAGCGCGTTGAGCAGAGCGACGCCGTCCTCCTCCAGGATGAGGCCCGTCAGACGGTCATACTTCTCGCGGGCCTCCTCTTCGGTTCGCCCGATGAAGGGAGAGACGCCCGGCATGACGAGGATGTGGTCCGGGTTGCGACCGAGGCCGCGCGCACGGGACTTGATGTCGCGGTAGAATTCCTGCGCGGTCTCCAACTGCTGGTGCGCGGTGAAGATCACCTCGGCCGTCCGCGCCGCGAGACCCCGGCCGTCGTCAGACTGTCCGGCCTGGACGATGACGGGGTGGCCCTGAGGCGACCTAGGAACGTTCAGCGGTCCCCTGACCTGGAAGTGCTCGCCTCGGTGATCGGTGCGGTGGAGCTTCCCGGTGTCGAAAAAGCGTCCGGACACCCGGTCACGGAGAAAGGCGTCGTCCTCAAAACTGTCCCAGAGCTTCTTTACCACGTCGACATGCTCGCTGGCGCGGCGGTAGCGGTGAGCGTGGGGATGCTGGACGTCGAGGTTGAAGTTGTGCGCCGCGGCTTCCGTCGCCGTGGTCACCACGTTCCACCCAGCGCGTCCGCCGGAGATCAGATCCAGCGAGGCGAACTTGCGCGCCAGGTTGTAGGGTTCCTCGTAGGTGGTGGACGCCGTGGCGATAAATCCGAGGTGCTCGGTCAGTGGCGCGAGCGCCGAAAACAGCGTCACCGGCTCGAAGCCCGCGACCTTCGCGTTGCCGCCTTCCATGCCGCCGCCGAAGCTGACGGTCAGTCCGTCCGCGAGGAAGTAGGCGTCGAACAGGCCACTCTCGGCCGTCAGCGCCAACTGCTTGTGGAACTCGAAGTTGGTTGCGCCATCCGCCGGCTGTTCCGGGTGTCGCCAGGCGGCGACGTGCTGTCCACCGCCAGGCAGGAATGCGCCAAGCTTGATCTGCCGTGTCATCGATCTCTCCTTCGGGTTGGCAAGGCTTCGCCGTTGGTCCCCGCGCATCCGCGGGTCCCTCGGACGAGCGTCAAATTGTCTGCACTAAAGGTCGGCCGCCTCCTCAGGCGGCCAGGCTTACTCCACGCGGCTCCGCTCCCACCGCCCTCACTGCTTCGTTCACCGCCTGGCGAGCGCGATCGAGAATCGCGCTAGACGCCAGCGTCCCATCGACGAAGTCCTTGTCGGAGGCGTAGATCGCCGTAGGCATAGTGAGCGCCTCGAAGAATCCGAACAGCGGGCGCAGCTGGTGTTCCACGATTAGCGAGTGACGCTCACCGCCGCCGGTCGCCAGAAGGATGGTCGGCTTGCCTCGCAGCAGCGACGGATCGAGCAGGTCGAAGAAGTGCTTGAACAGCCCGGTATAGCTGCCTTTGTATGTGGGGGAACCAACGACCAGCACGGTCGCCTGGAGCAGCTCCTCGACAATCTTGCGGGCCGCGCCGTCAAGGTCGCCCGTGCGCCTTGCGGTCAGAACGGAAGGCCCGAAGTCTTCGATGTCGTAGGTAGCGTGGCCCGTCCCAATGGCACTGGCGACATCCCGCGCCACCTGCTCGACAAAGACCCTCGTCTTCGATGGTCGGGCGATATTGCCCGAAATTCCGATGACATACGACATTTCGTTCTCCTGTGATGCATCCTAATGTCTATCGATTTAGTAGGATATGAAAGCAAACTCAATTCTAATTTGTGGCTCTCAGGCGGATCGATTTTTCATCTGACTGACCCAAGACGAACTATTCTGACAGCCACCACCGAATTCCGGGCGCCGCTTAGGAAGTTTGGCCGCTCAGTGACCGCTTCACGAGGCGGTTTCTCAGGCGAGGTGGGTGGGGTCATCACCCGCAGGTTCAATATTCTACAACAAGGTCATCATAGGGAACGGTTTGCTCCATGTGCGGATGGATTCGCCGGACCATCCCTCCGTGAAGCCAAGAAACTCGACTACATTCATATAGATAGTATTCAACAGACGGAACAGGACCATGAAACCATCCGCCATTCTCGGCCTCGCGCTTGCAGCGTTGATCTCCTCACCGCTGTATGCGCAGGAACCCGACAAGATCCTCAACGCTTCCTATGACGTGGCGCGCGAGCTCTTCGGGGACATCAACGAGACCTTCGTACCAAGATACAAGGCCGATACCGGCAGGGACGTGACAGTTGACCAGTCGCATGCAGGCTCCTCGAAGCAAGCTCGCGCCATCCTTGAAGGATTGGAGGCGGATGTCGTCACGTTCAACCAGGTCACCGACATCAGTGCGCTCGTGAGGGGCGGTTTCGTATCCGAGGACTGGCAGCAAGAATTCGCCAACAACTCTTCGCCGTTTTATTCCCTGCCGGCATTCTTGGTTCGAGAAGGCAATCCGAAGGGGATCAAGGACTGGAGCGATCTTGTGCGCGACGACGTGCAGGTGGTCTTTCCCAACCCGAAGACCTCGGGCAACGCTCGCTATACCTATCTTGCCGCGACAGCATATGCGCGCGAAGCGTTTGACGGTGATCAGGCTAAAGTTTCGGAGTTCATCGACAAGCTGTTCGACAACGTGCCGGTGTTCGACACCGGGGGGCGTGGCGCTACGACCACGTTCGTCGAACGCGAGATCGGTGATGTGCTGATCACGTTCGAAGCGGAGACACGCGGAATTTCGAGGGAATTTGGCGAGGATCGGTTCGACATCGTCATCCCCTCCGTCAGCCTGCTCGCTGAATTCCCAGTGGCGATCGTGGACAAGGTCGTCGACAAGCGCGGTTCGCGGGACTTCGCCAAGGCTTATCTCGATTTTCTATACAGCCCTGAAGGACAGGTGATCCTGGCCGAGAACGGGAACCGGGTGAACGATCCTGCGGTGGCCGAAAAGTTCAAGGACCAGTTCCCACAGGTGCGCCTGGTGACCGTCGAGGACGTCTTCGGCGGCTGGGCGAAGGTTCAGGAGGAACACTTCGCGTCCGGCGCGCTGCTCGATCAGATCTACGGCGAGCGTTGACTTGACCGCAGCATTGCGCTTGACAGCCGGCGGCCGACCAGCCGCCGGCTTTTCTGCCTGTCGAAGCCAGCCGAATTGGAACGCACCGTGATTCAGAGCCAGCAAGTGCACGCCCGGCGTGGAGCGCGCCGTTGAGACGCCGCCGCGTCCTTCCCGGGTTCGGTTTGTCGCTCGGCATAACGCTGTTCTACGTGGCGCTGATCTTGGCTCTCCCAATCGGCTCGTTGTTGTTCAAGGCCGCCAGTCTGGGACCAGAGGAGTACTGGCGCATCGTCTCGTCGGGACGCGCGCTTGCCAGCTACCGCGTGACCGTGCTCTCCGCGGCTGCTGCGACGTTGTTCAACCTTGTATTCGGGCTCGCGCTTGCGTGGGTCCTGGTACGCTATTCCTTCCCGGGCAAGCGACTGGTCGATGCCATCGTCGACCTTCCCTTCGCACTCCCGACGGCCGTCGCAGGCATCGCCCTGACGACCCTGTTCGCGGGCAATGGCTGGTTTGGATCAATCCTCGCCGAAGCCGGCATCAAGGTCGCCTACACACCGCTCGGCATCATCATCGCCATGGCTTTCACCAGCCTGCCCTTCATAGTGCGAACCGTTCAGCCGGTGCTTGAAGATCTCGATCCGGCACTGGAAGAGGCCGCGCAGTCGCTGGGCGGCTCGGACGCGGCGATCTTTCGTAAGGTGATCCTGCCGCTCCTCACGCCCGCTTTGCTTGCCGGCGTCTCGCTCGCCTTCGCGCGCAGCCTCGGCGAGTTCGGGGCGATCATCTTCATCGCCGGCAACCGCCCGTTCAGCACGGAGATCACCGCGCTGCTCGCCTTCATCCGGCTTGAGGAATACGACTATCAGGCGGCGGCCGCGATAGCCTCTGTCCTGCTGATCACCGCCTTCGTCATGCTGGCCGTGACCAACGCGCTGCAGGCACGTGCCCTGCGCTATACGCGGAGGTCGTGACATGAAGGGAAACGCAAAGCCGCCGCGTGTCGGCGACCGCCCAGCCATCAGGCGCACACTGATCGCGACCGTCCTTCTCGTCGGAGCAATTCTCATCCTCGCGCCCCTCGTGGTCATCTTCGCGCAGGCATTCTCACTCGGCATCGGCACCTTTGCATCCACCATCGCCCACCCCGACACCCGCCACGCGATATTCCTAACGGTCGTGACAGCGTTGATCGCGGTCCCGGTCAACACAGCCTTCGGCGTCGCGGCCGCCTGGACAATCACCAAGTTCGACTTCCCCGGCAAGCGCCTGCTGACGATCGTCATCGAAATCCCCTTCTCGATCTCGCCGATCGTGGCGGGCGTCGCCTACCTCTTCGTCTACGGCCTGCAGGGCCTGTTCGGGCCGATGCTGCAATCGGCGGA
This sequence comes from bacterium, assembly GCA_016125005.1. GTDB lineage: Bacteria > Sumerlaeota > Sumerlaeia > SLMS01 > SLMS01 > WGMQ01. The sequence goes on from WGMQ01000049.1 coordinate 11,511, forward strand.
GATCAAGGTCCTGTTCGCTCTACCGGGAATTGTGCTGGCATCAATGTTCGTCACCGCACCTTTCGTCGCACGCGAACTGATTCCCCTGATGCAGGCGCAGGGCCGGGACCTCGAGGAAGCTGCGACCTCGCTCGGCGCTTCGGGCTGGCGCACTTTCTTCTCGGTCACCCTACCCAACATACGCTGGGCGCTGCTCTACGGAGTCGTCCTGTGCAACGCCCGCGTAATGGGCGAATTCGGCGCGGTTTCGGTGGTTTCCGGGAACATTCGAGGGCAGACCAACACGTTGCCGCTGTATGTCGAACTGCTCTACCACGACTACCAGACTGTCGGCGCCTTCGCCGCCGCCTCGGTGCTGACGGTGCTGGCCCTGGTGACCATCGTCGCCAAGATCCTGCTCGAGTGCCAAGGCGCGGGCCGCGCCGGGCCTCGAGCGCTCGTAGGACCGGTTGCGATCCTGAAGGAAAAGACGCCATGAAGATCACGCTCGAAAACGTCGAGAAAACTTTCGACACCTTCCCGGCCGTCCGGGGCGTGTCGCTGGAGGTCGAAAGCGGCGAACTCGTCGCGCTGCTGGGGCCGTCCGGGTCGGGCAAGACGACGATCCTGCGCATGGTCGCGGGTTTGGAATATGCCGACGGAGGACGCATCCTGTTCGGCGCTAAGGACGCAACCGACATTCCCGTGCGCGAGCGCGGCGTCGGCTTCGTTTTCCAGCACTACGCGCTCTTCCCGCACATGACCGTCGCGGAGAACATTTCCTTCGGCATGAAGGTTTCGCGCCGAAGGCGCAGCCGGCAGGAGATCGACCTGCGCGTCGACCAGTTGCTGTCGCTGGTCAAGCTTGAAGGGCTGAACCAGCGCTTCCCGAGCCAGATTTCCGGGGGCCAGCGCCAGCGGGTCGCCCTTGCCCGCGCACTTGCCGTCGACCCCGGCGTGCTCCTGCTCGACGAACCGTTCGGCGCGCTCGACGCAAGCGTGCGCCGCGACCTGCGCCGCTGGCTGCGCGAACTGCACGACGAACTGAGCATCACCACGCTGTTCGTGACACACGACCAGGAGGAGGCGCTCGACCTTGCCGACCGCGTCGTCATCCTCGACCAGGGCCGGATCGTGCAGGCGGGAACGCCTCGCGAGGTCTGCCGCAGCCCGAATTCGGCCTTCGTGACCCGGTTTCTCGGCGACACGAATCACCTGCCCGGCGAAATCCGCAACGGCCGCGTCTATGTCGGCGATATCGACATCGCCCCGGCCGCCACCGGCGAAGGTCCGGCAGAAGTTTTCGCCCGCCCGTCGGACATAAGCTGGGAGACTGGCGGGCCTGGCGTCGGCGCAACGGCGATCCGCGTCATCGATCGGCCGGACGGCAGACGAATACTTGCGGTCACCGATCGCGGACACGGCATTGAAATAGACGTGGAGCCTGACGTCGCAGTCGAAGCCGGAAGCAGGGGCAACCTTCGGTTTACTCGTATGAACGTCTATCCCGCGAACTCGGCCAGGACGCCGTAGTGGGTCGGCGCTGGTCGTATGGCCAGGAAGGTGGCCGTCCCTCGAAGTGATGATGTTGAAACAGGGTCCGATCGCGTCGGCGCGCTACTTTCTCTGTCTGACGGCCGTGATCGCCCCCTCGACTGGCTCGGGAGGTTCAGCCGCAAGGTTCCGGCCTGGCGGCTCCCGATAACCATGGACACGCCGTTCTGCATTGAGGCTGTCAAGGAGGTGCTGGCGAAACACGGCAACCGCGCGCTTGCGAGTCCCGCTTATGGGTATGTGACCTAGAGCGCGTCCATTTTAAGTTGGTTCATATCCGCATGCGGTGAAGTAGTTTGCGCATTCGTGTGGCTGGAAACGGTCGATTGCCTCGCCGACAGCTGTCCACAGGGCGTCGATGGTTCGTTCACCCTTGGCTCTCAGCAGCGATTTGAGCTTGGAGAATGCATTCTCGATGGGGTTGAAGTCGGGGCTGTAGGGCGGCAGGCAGCGCAGTTCGGCGCCAGCGGCTTCGATCGCCTGGCGCACGCCTGCGGCCTTGTGCGCCGGCAGATTGTCCATCACCACGACATCGCCTTTAGAGAGCGTCGGCCCCAGCACCTGCTCGATATAGGCCAGGAAGACGGCACCGTTCATGGCGCCGTCGAGCACCATCGGGGCTGTCATGCCGGAAAGCCGCAGCGCGCCCGTGAAGGTGGTGGTCTTCCAATGGCCATGGGGAATGCCGGCCCGGCACCGTTCGCCCCGCGGCGCCCGCCCCCGCAGCCGCGCCATCTTCGTCGAAAGGTCGGTCTCGTCAATGAAGACAAGCTTTGCAGGATCGAGGTCGAGCTGGGCCTCAAACCAGGCCTGGCGCTTCCTCAGGACGTCGTGCCGCTCTTGCTCCAGTGCATGTGCGGTCTTTTTTGTACGTGAAGCCTTGTCTGCGCAGCCAGTTGTTGAGCGCGCTACGGCCGATCACGATGCCGCGTTGCGAGCCAAGCTGGACGACCATCTCGTTGAGCGTGATGTCCTTCTCCGCCTCGATCATCGAAAGAATGAAGGCCTCATGCGCGTCCAGGCTCGAACTGCGTCGCCGGCCCGTCGGTCGTGGCTCCAATTCGCCAGCCTTTGCCCGGCCAATCCATCGGATCGCGGTTGAAGCAGCCACCCCAAACCGGACCGCCGCACGCCGCGCCGACATCCCATCCGCCGATGCCTTCAAAACACGAACGCAAAGATCGCCGCTCGAGGCTCGTCCCATCAAACACCTCCATCTTTGGAGACCTTGAATCTGGACTTGCCCGGATTTGGTGGAGAGGCTTTCACTCTGTGATGGCCATTTCGGCCTCAAATGATGCCGGCGATTTGTATCCTAGAGCGGAATGTCGCCTGCGTGGATTGTAGAAGCCGTCGATATATCGGCCAAGGGCCAATTCGGCGGCGGCGCGGGTCTGGAAGATCGTTCTCCAGACCAACTCGTTCTTGATCGTCTTGAACACGGTTTCCACCATGGCATTATCGAAGCAATTGCCCTTGCCGCTCATCGACGGGGTGATGCTGTGCGCCTTCAAAAGCCGCTGATAATCATGCGAACAATATTGGCTGCCACGGTCGGTGTGTTGGATCAGGCCGGGTGACGGCTGTCGCAGGGCAATTGCGCGCCGCAGCGCATTGAGAGCCAGGTCCTTGCCAGGTCCTTCTGCAACCGGTCGCTTGTCGCCCAGCCGACAATGCGCCGGGAATAAAGGTCGAGCACGATGGCCAGATAGAGCCAGCCCTCGGGCGTCCAGATATAGCTGATGTCGGCGCCCCACTTCTGATCGCGGCCGTCGCAACCGAAGTCCTGGTCGAGGAGATTGGCGGCGACGGGCCCGCCATGACTGCTGTCGGTCGTCTTCTTGTAGCGACGTTTCTGCAGAGCTTTCAGACCATTGTCGCGCATCAGTCGGGCCACACGATGCCGCCCGACAGCAAGCCCGTCTTCGGTGAGTTCGGCATGCATGCGCGGTGCGCCGTAGGTCTCGCTGGATGTTGAGAACTGCGCCCGGATATGCGCCAGCAGGACCAGATCCTGATTTTGCCGGCGACTGGCGGGGCGGGCCTTCCAGGCAAAATACCCGCTCTCGCTGACGCCAAGAACGGTGCATATGCCAGCAAAGCCAATCGGCAGGCTGCACGTCGCCACGGCGCAATTGCCGTGATCCCGCACAAGGCAAACGAAAAGAGAAAGCCGGCGCGCTTCGCAAACGCAATCTACAAGGGCTGTTCCCGCATCGAGCAGGCCGTCGGCAAACTGAAGCGCTTCAAGCGGATCGCCCTACGCTGCGAAAAGACCAAACGAAACTTCGCGTCTTTCGTCGCCCTCGTTGCCGGATTCATCTTGGTCAAATCCGTCCACACGACCTAATCCGTTCGTGGTACGAAGCCCTTCGATGTCGACAATACCAGGAATTTTCTTTCACCATCTGCGGTAGAAATAGAATAGGTTTGCATGGCGTTTCCCATTTATTATCTCTATCTTTCCTATAGACTTAAATTAGGAAACGCATGGATGACGGGCAGATTTCTCCCGCGTGCGGTTAGCTCTCACTCAGTTCCTGTGTTCGAGAAGTCGCGCGAAGGAATTTCAACCAGGGCAGTCCTAACCACGAGCAGCGGACAGGTGCACGCGGGGGGGGCAGTAGCCCCGCGAACATCGATTTCTCCAATCAGATGTGGCGGGGAGCCGCAGACACACGGGCAAAAGTCGCACCAAGGCAACGAAGTCTCAACAAAATTGCGGTTGTCTATCAAATTGCTAGACATTATGTGTCATCCACGCTCAGGCGTGGGTCGGCCCACCCGATATGCTTGGCGATCATTAACCGCGGCCGCGCCGTCCGCCAGGATTCAGTTCGCAGAATGCTCACCAAGAAAGGCAAGTACGGCCTCAAGGCTCTTGTTCACCTATCCCGTCTCCCGGCCGGTCAGTTGGCTTTCGTCGGCGACATCGCCCGCGCCAACAACATTCCGAAGAAGTTCCTGGACGCAATCCTCGCCGAACTCCGCAACGCCGGTTTCGTCCAGAGTCGCAAAGGCAAGGAGGGCGGATACCGCCTCGCCCGTTCGCCATCGGAAATCAAGGTCGGCCATATCGTTCGCGTCCTGGACGGGCCCCTCGCGCCAATTCCCTGCGCAAGCCGCACACGCTACGAACCCTGCGACGATTGCGATGAGGCGACATGCCAAGTCCGACATATGATGCTCGAGGTACGGCACGCTATCGCCGAGGTTCTGGACAACCGGAGTCTCGCCGAGATGCGAGACACCACGAACGACGACCTGGACCTTCCGCAACTCCAGCAGGCCTGATGCGATCACATTCGGTCGTTTCACCATGACCGGTGCGCCACGCAGGACCATCGCGATCGTCGGCGGCGGCGCTAGTGGCGTCATTCTCGCAGCCCATCTCATGAAGGTGTCGGGCGGCAACGTTCGTGCCAGCGTGATCGAGCGCGACCCCCGGATTGGCCGAGGAATCGCCTATTCGACGGAGTTACCCGAGCATCGACTCAACGTGGCTGCCAGCCGAATGAGCGCCTTCACCGAGGATCCCTCGCATCTCTTGTCCTGGTTCCGAAACAAGTACCCCGAAGCACGGGACGAGCCGGGCCGCTTCCTGCAGCGGCGCGAATACGGCCAATACCTCGCCGATGTGTTCGCGGCTGCTGCCGCCTCGGCATCAGGCTCGGGCGGTCTCGTTCACATCAAGGCCGAATGCGCTTCCATCGTTCAGGTTCCCGGAGGGTTGGAACTGCGCTTGTCGAACGGCACAAGCCTCGCGTCTCAGATCGCCATACTTGCAACCGGGCATGACCCCGGGCCGCACCCGGATCGCGGCTTCGCCAGCGCCGGAGCAAGCGTACCCCCTATCGACTGCGATCGGCGAGTGGTCATCCTGGGTAGTGGGCTTAGCATGATTGATGCCTGGTTGACGCTTCAGGCGCGCGGCCATCGCGGCGAGATCGTCGCGGTCTCCCGTCGCGGCCTCCTGCCGCTCCCGCATGGAGAGCATCGCAATCCGATCAAGCTCGATCGCGCGGATATCCCATTTGGCACGGAACTCTCCTACTTTGTTCGCTGGTTCTCCGACCTCATCGACGAACGCGAAGCGGCCGGCGGAGATTGGCGTGACGTCATCGACGGGATCCGTCCGTTCAACCAGCAGATTTGGCGCGACTGGCCGATCTCGGCCAAGCGCCGCTTCCTCTCACATGCGAAGGCGTGGTGGGATGTCCATCGCCATCGGATCGCACCGGACGTTCACGCCCGCGCGCATGAGGCGATCGCCGACGGAAAACTGCGGCTGATCGCCGGCAAGGTTTCGGACATCGCGGACCGCGGCAACCGAACCGCTGATCTCGTTGTGCGCCTACGACGTTCGGGAGACCGGATCGCACTCCAAGATGTCAGCGTGCTCGACTGCACCGGCATTATTAGAGACCCAGCAACTGGTTCTAATCCACTGATATCGTCACTGATCACAGCGGGTATGGCCCGCACAGACCCGCTTCGGATCGGCCTCGACGTCACGCCCGACTGCGCGATCGTTAATTTTCGCGGCGAACCGTCGGACCGCCTGTTCGCCATCGGACCGCTGACGCGCGGCACCTTTTTCGAAATCGACGCGGTTCCAGAAATTCGGGAACAATGCCAGCGGCTCGCAGTCGGGTTGGTGGGATAGCCGAAGGCTGCTCGGCACGTCTCTGCCAACCGAAGGAGCCCAAGAAAATGATCAAGACGAACTGATCGCTCAGTGCACTCGGTGCGAGGCGAGGCTATCGGAGGTTCGCAGAATCCGTCGCCCCCGGCGGCAGAAACCATGTGCTCGCAGCCGCGGGCTTGGTATCGTCAACAAGCCGAGCGGCAGAGTTCCGAATCAGGGGGACAATCCGTTGGCCGAACCACCTGATCGATTCAACATCTTCGAGCCCGCGGATCATGAATTCGCTAACGCCCCCTTCAATGAAAGGTATAAGCGAGACGGCCGCCCGCTCAGGGTCTTCGAGCGTGATACAGCAAGCCGGATGGTAATCACAGTAATTGAGGACGCCCGTTCCGAGAACCGTTATAGGAAGCGCAAACTTTATCTTGTTCGCCCGGCCGCACAACGACGCCGCGGCGGTAACCCGGAGCATAAGCGCGCGTAGGTCGGACAACGAAGCCGGTTCGAGTTCGAAGACATCAGCATGACGGCCTGCCGCATCAAGCGCCGCGCCCGTTTGCCCCGACATTCGGATGACAATGTCCCGACCGAAGCGATACATGTGGCTGAACCGCGCCCCCCTGATACTGTAGTATGGCCCTTCGAAGTCGAATGCTCTGTCGCTCAACCACAGGCGCCGCAGCAGGGTGAGATACTCCTGTGCGCGCTTCTGTTCCTGGACGTGCGACGCCGCGGCACAACCGCCTTCTTCCACAGCCGAAATTCGCAGCGCCAGTCTTCCGTCCGATTTGTGAGACAAACTGGCCAATTGCTTGGCCGCCGCGACAGGTCCCATCACGCCGGACCAGTGGGTCGTGATGACAGTCAAAGCGGTTGTCATCGCCGCCGCAGTGGCGGACAGGTCGAGGTTGGTCAAGGCGCCGGCCGGATCGTCGACGACGACCGCGCCAAAGCTGGCGTCCTCGGCCGCCCTCAGTAGGTTCCGGGCGATTTCCGGGTTCAAGAAAAAGGACGCGACGTCTTCTGCCCTACGAGCCGGCAGCGAAGTCGGAAAATAGGTGAAGCGCACGGGCATCTCGCCCCTCCGGTCGGCGACAAGCGAGGTATTCCTGCCCGCTTTCCAGGCGGAATGCCCACCAGTTTTCCTATCAGTCACGGAATGAGTCCGAGGACGAGCGCGCCAGTGAAGGCGAACGCAAAGGCAAAGGCCCCGTAACTTGCAACCTTCCACACCAACTCACTCGTTCTGGCGGAACGTGCTCGGCGCTTGCCGGCTGTCGGGACAGATACCATGGTAGCCTCGCGTGGTCGTTCGATCGACATTATTCTACTAATTCAGTAGACTTTGTCGATTCTGATTTTTTTGGCTTCGGAAGAATAGGATGCCACACTAGTCACGGAAATTGGGAAATGGTTCTCTGACTGTGGATTACACCCGGAATCGAGTCAGCTCTTCACCCCCGGGAGCCGTAGGGTCGATCACGGAATGCAGACGGAGCTTGCCAAGCTCCCGTATTTCGCGGATCAGGCGCGCGGCGCTGAGATCGGGAAAGGCCATCACGCGCTCCCGCAGGAAGTCCATGTGGGACACCAGCTTGCTCGGCCGGCCCACCGAGCGCGGCCCATAGACCGGTGCCTCGACGCAGCGCTCGATATACTTGCGCATGGTCTTTGGGTCGCGCCCCGTCCGCCCGGCGATGGCGGTGATCGAGACGCCCTGTCGATGCAGTTCCAAAATCATAATCAGCTCTCCAAGTCGAATCATCGCCGCCCCCTCGTTCAGAGGACATGCCGCCTATGGCGGCTCGGTTCATTCCGGCAGGGCCAGGCTTGCCGGAGCGAACCAAAGGAAAGGCCAATCAGGTAAATTTCAAAGCCCACTTTCAGGGAGAACTGCAGGACCGGTGACACAAGGTAACCCTGCAATAGGGGTTCGATCCCAGACCAATCGAAATCCATCAGATCAAGGCGTTGAAGCGTCCCGGGTTTTCCGGAGGCAGTCTCGTTTGTGTCATGCGTCCATATCGAGGTTCTCGATGGCAGCACAGCAATTGGCTTCGGCCTCAGCGGGTGCGATATGTCCGATTGGGTCGACGGGGCGGTGATTGTTGACCAGTCGACCCAGCCCAGGGTGTTCATTTCCACTGCCGATAACCTCGTGTCCGAAAAACCGGCAGCAGGCAATCTCGTCTGCAGGTTTCCGGGGATCATCGATAATGACAAGCGACCCACCTCTCCGGGTCATCGTGCCACCGACAGTCGTGCAGATGCGGACGCCGCGCCTGGAGGTATTGAAGTCGGTGGTCATGCTTCGCGCTTCGCTGATGCGGGTGTTGGGGAATACCGCGCGGTACCAGTCGGATTGCATGACCGCCTTGCAGTCCCGCAAATGATGCGGTGCCGGCTATCCGCCAAGACCAACAAGCGAAGCAAGTCCAACACATGTCCCCTATGCCGACATTGAGGTCAAATAACCACCCCAGACCTTTCCATGAGATCCAGCGCGTTGTCATCGAAGTCACCGCGCGCGATGGCGTCGATATCGAGGCGCCCGGCGCGGAACTCGGCCAGAAACGAGAAGACGAACTCGAGCCAAGGGCGCGCCTGAGCCAGGCTCGGGAATGTCTTGCCCCGGGGAATATCCTTGCCGAGCTTTTGCCAGCCTTGAAACACCTCCTTCAGGAGCTTTCGCTTCGACCAACTGGAATAGCGTAGCTGGCGCGTGAGGATTGTCACCGTCGACATGCGCAGTCGCGGAGGGAGCGTAGCCTGAAGCTGGAACAAGATGAACGGCGC
>WGMQ01000086.1 GCA_016125005.1 bacterium
CGCGCGAAGCCCCAGACGCGGCAGACCCGGGCGACACCGTAGCGGCGACGGGTGGAGATCGAGATGACGGTGCTCATCGTTTCGACCTCCGCGCCCCAAAAGGGGCGCCGCCACCCTCCATCCGCTCAATCTTCGCGTAGAGCAACTCGGTGTCCATCGTCAGCTCGCCCACCTTGGTCCGCAGCCGGTCGATGATCTCGTCCCTATCGTCCCGCGCCCGCGACTTCAGGCTGGCCGACCCGGCTTCGAGAAAGGCGCCGCGCCAACCACTCGGATCCGCAGCCGTCACCGCCAGCTCGCGCGCCACGATCTCCAGCGGCTCGCCCCGCAGCACCCGCAGAACCGCGTCCCGCTTGCGACCTGGCGTCATCCGCCGCTCCCGGCACGGAGCCGCGCCCGCTCCGATATCCGAGGTCTCCGCGCCCGCGGCTCCTTCGTGATCAATGTCATCCATCTCAACACCTCCGTCGGCTCTCGATAAGCCGTCTGGGATGTCTCAAGGAACCCTGTGGCGGGGGAAGCCATCTGTGTTATACATGATTCGAATTTTCTGCCTATTTCAATTCAGATGGCCTCATGCCTCTTTGGGGAGGCAATTCTGCTGCTGTGAAGACATGGGAGGAATTCATGATGTTTCGGTCGGCACTTAGGGGTGCTCTTGCGGGCGCTGCGCTCGCGGTTTTCTCGTCCGGAGCGGCTTTGGCGGACAACACGCTGGTGATGGCGACTGTCAATGCCGTCGGTTCGCTGAACAACCGGATGGGCAACCATTTCCGCGACCTGATCGCGGATGTAAATTCCGGCGTTTCAATCAATCACGTCGAGGGATCAGCGCTCGGGACCGCACGCCAGGTGATGGATCAGACGATCGCCGGGACCGTTCCCGTTTTCGGCACCGATCTTACCTGGGTGGCGCCGTACAATCCCGACCTGAATGTGATGAACTGGAGTTTCACGTTCCGCGACACCGATCACCTCGACACGTTCTTTAAGAGCGACGCCTTCGCCGGGATCGTTGACAAGATCGTCGAGAATGCCGGTGTCCGCATCCTGGCGGCGCGCTCCGGGCAGCCGCGTTACTTCTATTCGCGCAATCCCGTGAACTCGGTCGACGACATCGTTGGCAAGAAGGTCCGCGTTCCCGAAATCAAATTGTTCATCGACAGCTGGTCGGCGATGGGCGCAGTTCCGACGCCGCTCAACTTCGGCGAAGTGTTCATCTCGATGAAAACGGGTGTCATCGACGCCGCATTTGGCGCGCCTTCCGACACGTTTGCGAACAATTTCCACCTGTCTGGCCCGAACATCGTCCCGCTTGGAGACACGATCTCCAGCTATTCGATCGTCATCAACGAAAAGGTCTATCAGGGCCTGAGCGACACGGAGCGGGCTACCATCGACAAGGCCGCCGTGGAAGCCGTCGAATGGGCGAGCGCACAGGCCAAGACGGAAATGGCCGATCTCGTCGAGCAGATGAAGGAAACCGGCGCGACGGTGACCGAGATAGACAGCGGTTCCCTTCGCGACAAGGCGTTGGCCGGCGGCATGAAGATGGAAGAAGAGGGCGTTTGGAGCGCCGGCTTGCTCGATCGCATCCAGGCCATTCAATAGGGCCACTTTCCTTCTACGCCTTGACGCCGCGGCATTTGTCGCGGCGTCTTTTTATTGGGGGCATGCTGGCGCGCAGGTGCGCGGCAAGCCATCGCGCGACTTCTACTTGCGACTATGGAGATCGGACTTCAGGTCGCTCATCAGCTTCTTCAATCGGGAGCGGGCCTTGTCGTCGCTCACATAGGACAGGTTGAGTGCGAAGTAGTTTCGGTACTCCCGGGCGATGGAGAACATCGGACCGGGCGTGATCGAAACGCCGCTCGCGGGCGCCCGGCGCACCAGGGCGATGGAATCGAAATCCCGCGGCGCCCTGATCCAGCACATGTAACCGCCGGTCGGATAGGAGACCGAGAAGCGCTCCGGCAGATCCTGCAGGATGATGCCGAGGCCGCTGCGAATGCGTGTCGACAGTTGCTGGGTTAGGCGCCTGAGATAGCGGTCGTAGCTTTTCTGTTCCATGAAATCGGCCAGTGCGTTCTTGATCGCGCTGACGCCGGCCAGTTCCTCGACCGGGAAATCAGCCAGCTCGGTGCTTCGCTTGAGGCGGTCTCCTGCAATGACCCAGGAAATGCCGAAACGGGGACCCAACGTGTTGGCGAAACTGCCGATCCGGGCAACTCTGCCGTCCTTATCATGCGGCTTCAGGCCCGACCCCGGACCACCCGAATAGGACAGATCGGCCACCGTATTGTTTTCGATGATGAGGACGTCGTGCTTCCTGGCGATCTCCATGATCCGTCGGCAGGTCTCCTCCGAGTAGGTCACGCCGGTGGGGTAGTGGTTCACCGGTGTGATGATGCAGGAACCGATGCCGGCGTTTTGAACTAGGAATTCGAACTGGTCGGGATCCACGCCGGTCTTGGGGTGGGAGAACACTTCCACCACCTCGGTCGCGCGGCGAAGGAGCGCTGCGATCGAGGGGATGTTCGACGGGCTCTCCAGGAGAACCTTTCCGCCGCGTTCTGAAACCGCGTCGAGGCATATCCGGATCGCCGCCGGCAGGTCGTTGGTCAGCAGTACGTCCGCGGGGTTGACGATGACGCCCGCAATGGCCGAGCGCTTCGCGATGACCTCCCGAATGCGACGGGCCCCGGCATCCGCGAGAGTAGTCGGATCGTGGCGCTCCTTGCGCAGATATCGATGGATGTTCTTGTACAATTCCTCCAGCGGAATGAGGTCGGGTGACAGGTATCTGGATCCGAAGGCCGGGTATTTTCGCGAGACCTCGAAAATGTCTCGCATCGACGCGATGTTGTAATCGCTGACCTTGATGGCGTCAGTGACGCTCTCCCGCTCCTCGCCGGTGAAATTCAGCCGGTCGTCATCGGCGAGATTGTTGACGACGAACCCGCTTCTGGGCACGGCGGAGATCAGGCCGTCGCTTTCGAGAATGCTGTAGGCGTTGTGGATGGTGACGGTGCTGTATCCGAGCTTGTTGGAGAAGGTGCGGATCGACGGAATCTTGTCTCCCGGCTTCAGCTGGCTTGAATAGATCATTTGCCGAATGCGTTCGGCGGCGATCTGATAGCGATGCACCGGAAATCCCTCCCTGTCTCGGGCGTCGCGCCTGTTCCCCCGCTATCGGAAACCACCGGAGCGGGAGAGGGCGGGGCGGTCCGTCTGTATTATAATATATGTCAGGATTCTGTCTCTGTGATTGCAGATGCCGGAGAATTAGAACGCCAGGCAAGGCAGACCGGGCTCGGAAGCGGGCCGGGAGGAACCGTGCCCGCCCGCACGCGGAAGCGTCGGCGCGCGACGGACGGACAGAACGGGGGATCATGAAAACGATCGCAAGGGTCATCGAGTGGACGCGCCGCGCGGAAATGGTTGTCGCATGCGCGATCCTCGTCGCAATCACGTCATCCATTTTCCTGCAGGTGGTCACTCGGTACGTGTTCGGAATGCCCCTGCGCTGGGTCGAGGAGGCGGGTACCGCCGGGCTGCTGTGGATCACCGTCCTCAGCGCGAGCCTTGCTTACAAGGAAGCGATGCATATCCGCATCTGGACCGACCCGGGCGAGGGCGGCGCGTGGCGGCTCTACCGTATCGCCGTCCATCTCATCGTGGTGCTGACCTCCGTCGTCGTCGCCTATTACGGCCTCGGCGTCTTCGCCATCGAGAACATGTCGACTTCGACCTCGCTGCCGGTCGACCTGCCGAAGGGATACATCTCTTCTGGAGCGGTCATCTATTGTTTCGCCTCCATCTCGCTGGTCGGTTTGTACAATATTTTCAAGGAATTGCGGGGGATATTGACCGGCGATGACTCTGACCTGCCAAGCGATGCGGCGCATGACCAGGTGATCGGAGACATCTGACCATGAGTATCCTCATCCTGATCGCCGCGTTCGCCCTGCTTCTCGCCTTCGGCGTTCCGGTCGCCTTCGCGATGCTGGCGAGCAGCCTCGCCTACATCGTCATCGACGGCCAGTTCCCGCTTTCCATCGTGTTGCAGCGTATCGCGCCCGGGCTCGACAGCTTTCCGCTGCTGGCGATTCCGCTTTTCGTGCTGGCGGGAAACTTGCTGAACAGCTCGGGCATCGCGCAACGGATTTTCGATTTCGCCCTCGCGCTGGTCGGCCACGTGCGGGGCGGGCTGGGGCATGTCAACATTCTGGCCAGCCTGATCTTCGCCGGCATGTCCGGCGTTGCCTCCGCCGACGCCGCCGGCCTCGGCCAGATCGAACTGAAGCAGATGAAGCGCGCCGGCTACGATTCGGCGTTTAGCGCGGCCGTCACCGCCGCGTCGTCGATTATCGGGCCGATCATCCCGCCGAGCGTCATCATGGTGGTGTTCGCCGTGCAGGCGCGCGTGCCCCTCACGGACCTCTTCCTTGCCGGCATCGTTCCCGGCGTGCTGCTCGGCGGCGCGCTTATGGTCGCGGTCTATGTGATGGTGCTGACCGGACGGGTGGAGGCTCCTGTTCAGGAGCGCGTCGGCTTCGGCACGCTGTGGCGGCGCTTTCTGTCGGCGCTTCCGGCGCTTCTGGCGCCCGTGTTCCTGCTGGCCGGACTGTTCTACGGCTTCGCGACGCCCACGGAACTGGGCGCCGTCGTAGTCGTTTACGCCGTCCTTCTCGGGTTCTTCTACGGCGAAATGAGCCTGTCGGCGCTCCGCGCGGCGCTGACGTCGACCGTGCGAACCTGCGGACTGCTTGTCTTCATCATCGCCGCCGCGGTGCCGTTCGGCTGGATCCTGGCGGTCAACGGCGTTTCGACCACCCTGGGTGCCGCGCTGGCGGCGGCAACCGATTCGCCGTTCATCATTTTGCTGTTGATTAGCGCCATCCTGCTGATCGGGGGAATGTTCATCGAGACGGCCGCGCTGTTGCTGATCGGCATTCCGATCTTCCTGCCGATCGTCCTGCATGCAGGGATCGACCCGATCCACTTCGGTATCGTCTATACGCTCACGGTGCTGATCGGTAGCGTGACGCCACCCTTCGGCATCATCTTGTTCGTGATGGTGGACATCGCCAAGATCAAGCTCTCACGGCTGTGTCTGGCCATTCTTCCCTTCTACGTCCCGATGCTGGTCATCCTGCTCCTGATCATCGCGATCCCGCAGATTTCCACCTTCGTCCCGCAGATGCTGCATGCGAGGTAGGTGACGGTTGCCACATCCGTGAAGCATGAGGCCGCTCCTTCGGGGCGGCCTTTTTCGTTCCTGGCGAGGCGCGTTGGGGGCGGTGCGTCGGCGGCGCAATCTGTATTATAAAAGATACCAAACATCTGTGTCTACTAATGCAGATGGCCGCCCTCTAGAACCGCATGGTGCAATCAGAAAGGCGCCTGAAACGCGGGCGCCAGGGGGAGTTCGTGTCCAAGCATGTAGTGGCTCGCGTCGAAGATATCGGACCGGGCGAGCGGCGTGTCGTGACGGTTCGGAACCGTCCGATCGTGATCTTCAATCTCGATGGCGAGTTCTTCGGCCTTCTCAATCGGTGTCCGCATCAGGCGGCGTCGCTCTCGCAGGGCATCCAGGCCGGTTTCGCCATCGCCGAGGTTCCCGGCACCGAGCGCTGCATCAGGCGCGGCGAATTCATCCGCTGCCCCTGGCACGGTTGGGAATACGACATCCGCACAGGTCAGTCCTGGTGCGATCCGGAGTCGATCCTGGTCAGGCGATTCAAGGTCGAGCGCGTGCCCGGAAGCGAACTGGTCAAGGGCCCGTTCGTCGCCGAAACGGTCGAAGTCTCAACCGACGAAGAATATATTTACGTAGAGGCGTAGAAGACATGCCGGAATTGTCCGAAGCCAGGCCCGACGGCGGGTCGAACGGGACGGCGCTGAAAATCGACTGCGATGTCCATCCGGGCGTCCCGACCGTCGAGGCGCTCATGCCCTACATGGACGACTATTGGGTCGACGAGTTTCGCAACCGGCAGATCGACGGATTGGAAATCGCCACCTATCCGCCGAACGCGCCGCTGAGCTGCCGGCCGGACTGGCGTCGCGACGGCGAGCGGCCGGGCGCCGACCGGGATCAGCTTAGCGATGTCGTGCTCGATACGTTCGGCAGCGATATTGCCATCTGCAATCCTGTCTACGGCGGCCTGGTCGCGCTCAGCGAGCAGATGGCGGCCGTGCTATGCCGGGCCACCAATTGCTGGATCGCCGAACAATGGCTGGATCGTGATCCGCGCCTGAGGTCGTCCATTGTCGTGCCGGCGCAAAATCCGATCCTGGCCGCCGAGGAAATCGAGCGCTGCGCCGCCGATGCCCGCTTCGTCCAGATCATGCTGCTGGTCGCTAACGAGCTTTTGCTTGGACGCCAATATTACTGGCCGATCTACGAAGCGGCTCAAAAACATGGCCTGCCGATCTGTATCCACGCCGGAAGCATGTACCGATATCCGACCACGCCAAGCGGCTGGCCCTCGCATTACCTGCAGGACTATGCCGCCACGCCGCAGTTGTTTACGGCACAGATGCAGAATCTCATGTCTGAAGGAGCGCTGGCGCGGTTTCCCGGCATCACATTCGTCCTGGCGGAGAGCGGCATCAGCTGGCTGCCACCCTACATGTGGCGCGCGTCGCGCACCTGGAAGGGGGTGCGCGGTGAGGTACCCTGGATCAAGCGGGCGCCGAGCGCGGAAGTGCGCGACCGGTTTCGTGTCACCCTGCAACCCTTCGACGTGACGGACGACCACGACAGGATCGAGAAGCTGGTCGAACAGATCGGCGGCGAGCACATGCTGCTCTTTTCCTCGGACTTTCCCCATTGGCAATTCGATGGCGACGATCCCGTGCCGAGCGCCATGCCCGAACATCTCGTCCGCAAGATGCGCACGGACAATCCGCTATCCATCTATACGCGCTTGAGGGAAGACAAATGAGTGTCAGAGAGACGATTCTGCAGACGGTTGAGGGATCTCCTGGGCGTGAGTTCATTATCGACTCGGACATTCATCCCGAACCCTATAGCCCGCAGTCCTTCCGGGAGCGGCTACCGGCCCGGTGGCGCGAGCATTGCGAGACCTATGGCGATCCCCAACGCGGGCCCTATGCGGCGCTTACCGGGTATCCGCGATACATTCCCAGGACATCGCGCCGGGATGCCTGGCCATCCAATGGCGGACTGCCAGGCTCAGACCTCGAGTTGATGCGCGAACAGCATCTCGATCGCCATGGCGTGGCCCTAGGGGTGCTCGAACCTTTGGGGCAGGGGTCCTGGACCCGGAACCTCGAGCTGATGGGCGCGGTGTGCTCGGCGCTCAACGAGTGGCAACTCGAGGATTTTGTCGCGCACGAACCTCGCCTGAAGGCGTCGATTGTCGTGCCGATGGAGGACGCGCCGGCGGCGGTCGCCGAGATTCGCAAACATGCGGACAATCGCGATTTCGTCCAGGTGCAGATGAACTCGCTGTCCGAGGAACCGTTCGGCCGCCGGAAATACTGGCCGATCTACGAGGAGGCGGTGAGCCACGGCCTTCCGGTCGGTATCCATGTTGGCGGCTCGACCGGCGCGCGCACCGGCGGTGGCTGGCCCTCCTACTATAACGAGGAGCACTATTCCCTCGTCAACTCGACGCAGGCGCATTTGACGAGTCTGGTGCTGGAGGGCGTGTTCGAGCACTTTCCCGCGCTCAAGGTGATACTGATCGAGGGCGGCATTGCCTGGACGCCGGCGCTGTCGACCCGGCTCGACCGGCTCTGGAGCCGACTGGGATCGGAAGTCCCGCATTGCCGAAAACCGCCATCCGAATATGTGAAGGCCAACGTCTTCTTCTCTACCCAGCCGATGGAGGAGCCGGAAAACCCCGAAGACCTGTTGCAGATCTTCGCCGATATCGGCTGGAACAACATCCTCTACGCCAGCGATTATCCGCACTGGGACTACGACGACCCGGAATATGCCTTCAAGGCGCCGCTATCCGTCGAGCAGAAGCGCAAGATCATGTTCGACAATGCCCTGTCGGTCTATCGCCTCGACTGATCCGCAACCGATACGAAGACCTGAAGAATGACAGCTGTGTGGACCGAGATAATCTCTCTCACCGAGCTTGGCCTCGAGGAAATGAAGCCTTTCCAGCATGATGGGCGGCGTCTGGCGGTGTTCCGGCTGGCGGACGGGCGGGTAAGTGTTACCGACAACGTGTGCACGCATGAATTCGCGCTGCTGACGGACGGGTGGCTGGAGGGGTGCGAGATCGAATGCCCGTTGCATGCCGGCCGTTTCGACGTCGTCTCCGGCAAGGGCCTTTGCGCGCCAATCAAAAAGGACCTGACCGTCTATCCGTGCGAGATCCGCGAAGATACGGTGTACGCCCTGCTGCCCTCCGGCGCGTGAGGCGCGTACGATGGAGACATGCATTATCGTCGGGGCGGGGAAGGCGGGTGCGAGCGCGGCCGAAGGGCTCAGGACCGGCGGCTTCGACGGGCGGATACTGCTGATCGGCGATGAGCCATATGCCCCTTACGAACGACCGCCGCTTTCAAAGTCCGTCCTGGTTTCGGATGAACGGCACCCGACCTATCACCACGAGCCCGGCCGCTATGAGGAACTCGAAATAGAGTATCGCGGCGGCGCGCGCGTGGAGCGGATCGACACGGGCAAGCGCCTGCTGCAGATCCGCTCGGCCGGGGTGGAAAGCTGGGATCGCCTGATCCTGGCCACCGGCAGCCGCGCGCGCCGCCTCGCCATCCCCGGCGGCGAGACATGTCATGTCGTGCGCAACTTCGACGACGCGCTGGTGTTGCGGGCGAAACTTGGCCGCGGCGTTCGCGCAGTATGTATCGGAGCGGGTGTGATCGGCCTGGAAGTGGCCTCCTCGGCGCGTTCGCTCGGCTGCGACGTGACGGTCGTCGACCCGGCCGATCGGGTGATGTCGCGCTCGCTGCCGGACGCGATGGCCGCAATGCTGCGGTCGAAGCATGAAGAGGCCGGCATCCGCTTCCTGTTCGGATCGCGGCCGGCGGCGGTAGCGGATCGGCGGGTGTCGCTTTCCGATGGCACGGCGTTGGAGGCGGATGTCGTGATCTGCGGCGTCGGCATATGCCGCAACACGGAATTGGCGGTCGCGGGTGGCATCAAGCTGAACGAGGGCATTCTGGTCGATGATCGCGGCGAGACCTCGGTAAAAGGCATTTTCGCAGCCGGGGAAGTCGCGGAGTTTCCCGTGGCGGGCGGTGAGCGGACTGTCGTCAGCGAAACCTGGCGGCATGCGGTCGAGCACGGCGCGCTGGTCGGGCGCGCCGCTGCCGGCGAAGCCGTGAGCTATCGATACACGCCATGGTTCTGGACGGATCAGCTCGGCATGAACATTCAGGTCGCCGGAACCTTCTCTCCGGATATGGCCATCGTCAGGAGGCTCGGCGGAACGGGTGCGGGACCCATGTTCTTAGGCATTGACGCCGAAGGCCGCATGATGGCGGCCGGTGGTTTCGATGCCGCAAGCGAGATGGGCGCGGCGATGCGCGTCATCAAACGCGGCAAGCCGGTCGACAGGGCGCATTTGGAGCGTGTAGACGTGCCGTTGCGCGCCATTCTTGCCGGCAAGGTTGTCGAATAGCGATTGGCGGAGGTTGCGACGCATAAATAGTGTCTCAACCTCGCGATGACGGAGGAGCGGGCCTTGGATCCACTGGGCATCCTCTTCGGCCTGCTCGGTGATTATCCGCCTGTCAGGTCCGCATGAAGCGGCGGCCTGTGCTTGTGCGGTGGACATTATCTTCGGTCGGCCTCGGCGGAAATCGAGACAGGGCATTGCCGATTGTCGCCTAGTCCTGACATTCACATTTGCTTTCATCGCCTCGCGGCGAGCGTTACCGGAAAAAGGTCTTACACGTCATGCATCGAGCACCCTCTTCCCGAGACAAGGACACGTCATGGCTGAACGCTCCCTCCCACCGCGACCGGCTGAAGGCCGACGCGCTGCGGCAGTTCGAGTTCTTCCGCGCCAGCCCCGACCCGGCCGGCGGGTTTCACGTGCTTGAGGCTCTGATGCACAAATCGCGTGAGGGATTCATGTCGTGAATCCAAGGTGGTAGCTTCGATGCATGAGCGGACCCACACACCCGACCTATAGGACCAGGAACCGGCCAGCCAACAATGAAGCGCTCAAGCGCCGGGGCTCGCTGATCATCTGGATCGATCCCACTATGACCTGGGATGCGGCACCGACAGGCGCGCGTGGCCGTCAGCGAACCTACAGCGATGCCGCTATCCAGACCTGCCTTTCGATGAAGGTGCTGTATGGCATGGCGCTCCGTCAGACGACAGGCTTCGTCGAAAGCCTGGTGCGGCTGGTCGGTCTCGACTGGGCAGTGCCCGACTTCAGCACACTGTCGCGCCGCTAGTAGACCCTGGCCGTGAACATCCCATATCGCGGGTCTAAGGGACCGCTACACCTGCTGATCGACAGCACCGGCATCAAGTTTGAGGGCGAAGGCGAGTGGCACGCCCGCAAACATGGCGGTCCCAAGCGGCGGGTCTGGCGCAAGATCCACATCGGGATCGACGAGAAAACACTGGAGATCCGGGCCGCCGAGTTCACCACCAGCGACGTCGGCGACGCGCCCATGCTGCCCGAGCTGCTCGACCAGATCCCGCCCGAACAGGAGATC
>WGMQ01000040.1 GCA_016125005.1 bacterium
ATGGCAGACAGCGGCAGAGGAGACGGGGAGTTGCATCCATCCCGCGTTCTCTGTGCGCTCTTCTCCGTGTCTCTGTGCCTCTGTGGTGAATCTTTTTTCTGATTCAGCCTTGTCCCACAACCCGGCCTTTCAGGCCTGAATGCGAGGGCGGATGGTCTTCGCAGACCACACTAACAGCCCTGTCCCGAGAATCTGCGAAATCGGCGTAATCGGTGGTCGCGCTTGTGTTTTTGCCCCACGCCGATGCGACGCCTTTCAGGGGCGGCCCCCCTCGATCGGCGGTCCGGTGGTGTCGGCCTTGAGGCCTCAACCACCGGCTATTGGCTGTCATCCTTTCAGGATGTTTTCGGCGGGTGGGGTACCCGGACCGTCACCTAAACACACGCACTGTCACCCATGTGCCCGGACTATCTGTTACCCATGTATCCCGATGGTACCCTATCGTACCCCTTGCGCATCTCAGAGTCATCGTATCTGCGGCATCTGTGTCATCTGCGGATGGGCGTTTCGCTTTTCATCGCGCCGATGCGACGCTCTTCGCGGTCGGATCCCATCATCGGCGGTCCGGTGGTGTCGCGTTCCATGGCGTCCCATGTGGCCTGCACTTTGCCTTATATAGGGATGTGAAGGCCTGAGGAAATGAGGTAACTGCCGTGAAAATAGTGATCCACGAAAACGAAGGACTCCCGATGACCGCCAATCCACGGTTCTGGGATCGGCTTCTTGCGGTTTGCTCGGTCATGCTGCTGATGACGTTGGCGGGGGCTGTTTGGCTGAAGGTCAACGACCGGGGGCCGGGTGCATACAGTGGCAAGCCGATCCAGATCGAAATCCGGGCTCCGGAAGAGCGCGCCGCCGTGGTGAATCCGCCGACTTCCACGGAAGTAGCCGTCGCGGCTCCCCGTTGACCTTGACCTGAACCGGGCGCTTGCCCTGCCCTATTCCCATCAGCTTTTTCATGGAGACCTTTTGAAGATGATGTCAGCCTCTCGCCGCCGCAACCGCTCCGGCTTTACCTTCCTCGAGATCATGTTCGTGGTCGTGATCATCGGCATCCTGCTGGCCCTCGTGGGACCGCGCCTGGCCGGTCGTACCCAGACGGCCCGCATCGAAGCGACCCGCGCCCAGGTCACGAACCTGGAAACGTCGCTCAAGACCTTCGAGATGGACATGGGTCGTTGGCCCGAAACCCTCGACGAGATGGTGAAGGATCCGGACGATGTGGACGACAAGTCCTATCGTGGGCCTTATATGGACAAGGTTCCCCAGGATTCCTGGGGTCAGGACTTCATCTACAAGCCGGGCAAGAATGCCCGCTTCAACAAGCGCAGCTACGACCTTTCCTCCATGGGGCCGGACAAGGCCGAGGGGACCGAGGATGACATCACGAACTGGGAAGGGAAGAAGTAAGCAGGGCCCGAAGGCGAGAGCCAAGGCCTGACCGCAGATTTCGCAGATTCCATGGAAGCCCGGCGTGTCGCAGCGCCGGGCTTTTCATTTGGCGGAGCGGTGCGGCTACTCCTCGTCCCCTTCGAATTCGACAGTTTGCAGCGAGCCATCGGCCCCTTCGCGGGCGACGACTTCGATGCGGCGCTCAAGTCCCTCGAGTCGCTGGAGTGCCTTGCGCCCGATGCGGTGCCCTTCCGCGTACAGGTCGATGGACTTCTCGAGTGACGTCTCCCCGGATTCCAACTGACCGACGATCTCTTCCAGTCGGGCGATTTCCTGTTCGAGCGGCACGTCCTCGGGTGGCGTGGTGGGCTTGTCGGTGCTCTTCTTGGCCATGAACAGGTTCCTTTCGCGTGGACGTTAGGTGGAGCGGAAGCGTGCCGATCGGTCAACGGGAGTCCGTGTGAGACGTGCATTGGCCCCCCGTCGGGCATGGGTGGAGCGCCGCTGGATCGCTGGTCGTCAGGGTAACCCCTGAGTTTCGTCGGGTCTAGTAGGGGAAAGTATACCTCAATTCTTTGGACCGCTCCAGTATCGCTTTGACAGGGGAGAGCAGCGGCGCTAGCTAACCCGCGTTAGTGTTTTTGCGTTCTCAAACCTACGCGCGAGTTCCTTCCATGAGACTCTCCCACCACCTGATTGTCCTTCTCAACTGTGCCGCCTGCTGTGCGACCGGAGTACTGCCTGGGGCCGCTCCCGCACCGGCTGAGTTTTCGAGCCCCGCGCTGGCGTTTGAGGAACTGGCGCCTTGGATCGGCGCAACAGCCGGTTCTGAGGATTCCAAGGAAGGGATGCAATCATTGGACTGGAAGGATACAGTGGAGGTGCAGCGTCTGCGGTATCGAAACGCCCGGCTGGATGTTTCGGCCTATGACACGCTGACTTTCTGGGCACATTCGGAAGTGGCAAATGGTGCGGTGCTTGCCCTCGTCCTGATCTCCGACAATCCGGAGACTGAGGATGAGGACAACCTGCGTTACAACTTCCGCGTGGACTGGACGGGCTGGAAACTGCACACGGTACCGTTCTCCGCCTTCAAGGCGGTCCGCGAGCCGGTGGGGCCGTCGAAGGTTGATCACATCGTGTTTGCCTCCTCCAAGTACGCCTGCGGCGAGCCGCTGGCCGACACGCACATCAAACTGGACGACCTGCGGTTTGTCTCGAGCACCAGCAAGCGGGCGGCGGATGCGGTGACGACGGAGGCCCCCACAGGGAAGGTGGAGTGGGTCGCGTTCGATGGGGCTGCCGTGGCGCGGTCTGTGGCCAATGACGGCCGGGCGCTGGTGTATTTCCGTTCCGACATGCCCATGTGCAAGGAATTCGAAAAGGCCTATCTGCTGACGCCCGAGACAAACAAGGCGTTGGCTGGCCACACACTTTACTTTGCCGATCCGCTGAAGAACTCGCTGGTGGCGGGTCAGTTCCGCGTCAGCAAGGTGCCGACGCTGATGATCCTGACGCCGGACGGTGGTCAGGAATCGCTCTCGGTGAACGTGAACACTACGCCCGAGTCGATCATGGAGTTTCTGGCGCGGATGCCGAAGACCGCGGGGATGGCCTCCGCGAAGCAAGCCGGGGAAGGTGTGGCGCCGTAATGGCAGCCTGCCGGGCGTCGCCATTCGGCGACGCCCCCAACCGAACCAACAAGACCAATCGCGCTTTTTTCACCTCCGCCATTGACCGCGGGGCGTGAATCGGCAGAGCTTTTGCCGCTTTTGATTCTGTGACCCGTCCCGGGCCTGCCGGGTGGGCGCATTTTGCACCAAGGACGACCACTGACCATGCCCGTGTTGGCTCATCGCCGTGACGAGATCGAACGCCTGTGTGCGAAGTACCCTTCGCGCCGGTCTGCGCTGCTTCCCCTCCTTTGGATGGTGCAGGAGCAGGAAGGCTGGGTTTCCCAGGATTCCATGCGCGAAGTGGCCGACATCATCGGGTGCACCGCGGCGGAGGTCTATGAGGTCGTCAGCTTCTACACGATGTACAACCAGAAGCCGACCGGTCGTCACCACATCCAGCTTTGCCACACGCTGGCCTGCGCGATCTGCGGGTCGGCGGAGGCGGGCGAGTACATCAAGAACAAGTACGGTTTCACACATGGTAAGTCGATGTCGGACGACGGGCGTTTCTCGATCGTTGAGGTCGAGTGCATCGGCGCCTGCTCCAACGCTCCGGCCATGCTGGTGGGAGAGACGCTCTACGGCGACCTGACGCCGGAGAGCATCGACTCCATCCTAGGCGCCCACGCCTGAGTTCGCTGAACCGTCGCCCGCTGTTGCGATTTCTTCCACGTCCCAAGGAACGCTGATCATGCCTGTTGTCGAGTACGAGAAGGCTCTGCTGCCGAACATCGCGAGCAATGAAACCGAGTGGCTGAAGGCCTATGAGGCCGGTGGTGGCTATGCGGCTCTCAAGCGCGCGCTCGGCATGACGCCTGAGGAATTGGTGAACATCGTGAAGGATTCGGGCCTCCGCGGTCGCGGCGGCGCCGGCTTCCCCACGGGCATGAAGTGGAGCTTCCTGCCGAAGGGGGCCAAACCGCGTTATCTGGCGGTGAACGCCGACGAGTCCGAGCCGGGCACCTGCAAGGACCGCCCCATCATGGAGAAGCGTCCGCACCTCCTGATCGAAGGCATCGTGTGCTCGTTGCTGGCGATCGAGTCGGAGTGGGCGGCGATCTACATCCGCGGCGAATACTACAACGCGGCGAAGGTCATGCAGAAGGCGGTCGACGAGGCCTATGCGGCTGGCATCCTGGGCGACAACGCGATGGGGTCCGGCAAGAAGGCCCACATCGTGGTGCATCGCGGCGCCGGTGCCTATATCTGCGGCGAGGAAACCTCGCTGCTCACGTCGCTCGAAGGCTATCGTGGCTACCCGAAGCTGAAGCCACCGTTCCCCGCCATTAGCGGCCTTTATGGCAAGCCGACGATCATCAACAACGTGGAGACGCTGGCCTGCGTGCCGCTGATCCTGACCCGCGGTGTGGAGTGGTTCAAGTCCTACGTCCACGAGAAGTCGACGGGCCTGCGCCTGTACTCGGTCTCCGGTCACGTGAAGCGTCCCGGCGTGTACGAGCTTCCGATGACCGTGACGATGAAGGAAATGATCTACGACTACTGCGGCGGCATCCGCAACGATCACGACTTGAAGTTCGTGATCCCCGGCGGTTCGTCGTCCCAGTGGATCCTGCCGAACAATCTCGACTTTGCGCTGTCGGTGGAAGGCGTTGCCTCGGCTGGTTCGATGTTGGGCTCGGCGGCCATCATGGTGTTCGACCACACCGTTTGCCCGGTCTGGGCGGCGGTGAACACGAGCGCGTTCTATCGCCACGAGTCCTGCGGCCAGTGTACACCCTGCCGCGAAGGCACCGCGTGGATGCACAAGATTCTCATGCGCATCGAAAACGGCGGCGCGACGATGAAGGACTTGGAGACGCTCATCAACGTGGCGGGCGACGGTCGCCCGAACACGGGCATGATCAGCGGCAAGTCGATCTGCGCGCTCGGCGACGCAGCGGCCTGGCCGGTTGGGTCTGCCCTCAAGACCTTCCGTCACGAGTTCGAGGAACACATCAAGCTCGGTTACTGCCCCTACAAGAACAAGCGCTACTGGATGGCCAACGGCAAGTTCGTCAACGAGACGTTCGAGCACAAGCCGACCTGGGGTGCACACCACTAAATCCCGCCTCCGATTCAGGACGAAATCCCCCCTGGGCGACTACCGTTCCAGGGGGGATTTTTGTGTCCCCATGAAGTTTGATGTGACATTTGGACCGCAATTTTTCCGCTTCCACCAACCCTGAAGCCACTTGCCATCGCGAAGGCCATGGGATAGGCGTAACGACAATCCAGACGGAAGTAATGAGGATGTGTCCGCCCCGCATGAGGACGGGTCCACCTTCAGGGTTTTGGTCTGGGTCGAGACCCATTTAATCGAGGAACCCAATGATTAAGAATCGCATGCTCGCCCTTGTTTGTGGCGCCACCATGTTGATGGCCGGTGCCGCGCCAGCCGCAGAGTGGCTGGTGGAGAACGATACCACGAGCTTTGCGCTGACCGGGACGTGGTCCAGCACGGCCACGGGAGGGTACAACAATACCTCCTATCGCTATGGCACAACGGGCGTGAATCGCACGGCCAAGTGGAATGCCACGATTCCCCACGCGGGCAAGTATCGGGTGCAGGCCATCTTCCGCTCGGGCACCAACCGCCCGACGGCAGCGCGCTACGTGATCGCGGATAAGGACAGTTCCTACGTCGCCACGGCGAATCAGACGATCAATAACCTGACCTGGGTCACGCTGGGCGACTACCAGCTCGACTACGGCACCGTGTCGGTGACGCTGGATGCGCTGGGCTCCACCCCCTCGGGGCGCTCCGCCATCGCGGATGCGATCCGCATCGTCGAGATCCTCGATGCGGATGAAATGCGCATCGCCATCATCACCAACTACGACACGCTGAACAGCACCTCCGCGATCCAGGGCTATGTCGATACGATCGCGAGCCAGAACTATAACTCGATCGCGGTTCACGCCCGCTACCGTGGCGATGCGACCTACTTCCCCAATCGTTCCAATTCAAAGTACCCGAACAACGAACCTCGTACATCGTTGGCCGGCTCCGTTGACGTGATCCAGGAGTTTGTCAATCGCGGCCACGCCGCGGGCCTGAAGGTTTTCGCCTACACGAACCTGTGGTGCATGACCGACGGCAAGGACACCGATTCCCGCCCGACCCACCCGATCAACACCCACCCGGAATGGATCACCTACGAACGGAACAACGGCAGCCCGATCCGTATGACCACGGCCAAGGACCCGGAAGGCCTGTGGTTCGACCCAGCCATCCCCGAAATGCGCGAATACACCGCCAACGTCGTCGCCGACATCGTATCGAACTACGCGATCGACGGTGTGATGCTGGACCGGATTCGCTATCCGCAGACGAACTGGAATCGCACCATCGACTTCGGTTACCACCCGACGGCGATTGCTGCCTTCAACGCCAAGTACGGCAAGAGCGGAGTGCCCGTGGGCAGCGACGCCGATTGGCAGCAGTTCCGGCGCGATCAGGTGAACCTCGGCATCGAGGCAGTCACCTATCACGTCGTCAACGAGCGCCCTGACTGCATCGTCCTCAGCTACCCCATCGGTCGCCTTAACGATGCGGTGAACTTCAACTACTGCAAGTGGGCCGACTGGATGAATGGCGGCTATATGGACGCCACGCTCCCCCAGGTCTATCGTGACACCAACGCGGACTTCACTGTCGGAGCCAACGAGCAGCGTGCGGCCTACAGCGGCAGCCGCCTTTTGGGCCTTGCCTACAAAGCCTACACTGCTGGCATCGATCTCGACGGCCAGATGGCCATCGGCCGTCAGACCGGCTTCAATGGCATTTCTCCGTTCCGCCACGGCTCGCTAATGACCTTGGGCTATCAGGCCGATCTGCAGAACACCTTCACAAGCTGGGCACCCTGGCCCGCCATGCCTTGGAAGACCCCCGGTGCCGCCACCTCTGTCGTGAAGGACAACGATGCCGGTTCGCCGACCTTCGTTACTTCCGGTACTTGGTCCACCTCCGCGTCGTCGGGCTACAATGGCACCGGCTATCGCTTTGCGACTGCCGGCGGGGCGCACTACGCGACGTGGGACCTGAACGCGCCGTCGACCGGCTTGTGGAAGGTTGAGGTCCAGTACCGTTCCGGCACCAACCGCGCCAGTGCCGCCAAGTATCGCGTCACCTCGGCCAACGGCGAGAGCGTTGTGAGCGTCAACCAGCAGGCGAACAATCTGGTCTGGGTGAGCCTCGGCAACTTCGAACTGGTCCAAGGCCGCGGCACCGTGACGCTTGACGCTGCGACGTCGACCGGCGGCACCGTCGTCATCGCCGACGCGGTTCGCATCACAAAGCAGTAAGCCAGCCCAACAGTTGTGGGGAAGAATGCACTCCCCCGTACCCGGAACATCGGGTGCGGGGGAGTTTTCGTTGAAATTGAAGGGCTCTCTTCCGCTTGCGGTGAGGTGTCGCCGTGCGAGCATCCTTCGACGATCCCTCCTCCAACAGCCAAGGCCTTCCAAATGGGACATCCCGTCGATCTGAAGCTCATCGCCAATCAGTTGCAAGCAACCCCTACGGTGCTCCGCAGCATGCTTTCGAATCTTCCAGAAGCCGTCTACGCGCGGAATGTGGAAGAAGGAAAGTGGAACATCCAGGATGTGGTCAGGCACCTGATCCACGCGGATCGAACGAATTGGTCCGTCCGCATCGCGGTGATGCTGGAGTCGGAGGGAACTCCGGCTTTCCTCCCGTTCGACAAGGGAACGCCAGAGGCCGGTTGCGCTTCGTTCATGGAGGAGATCGAGCTCTTCGCCGACGTCAGAAGTGAGCAGGTACAGCGGCTCCTGGCCCTCACCCTTTCCGACGAGGACCTCCAGCGGAGGGCAACACATCCGGAACTGGGCAGTGTCACGCTTGGCCAGTTGCTCGCCACCTGGGCGGTGCATGACATGGCGCATCTCTCGCAGATTCTCCGGCTGCTTGCCAAGCAGTTGGGAGATCAGGTCGGACCATGGAACGCCTATCTGGCGATCCTGCGGCGCTGAGCTCAACCCGTGCGCAATGCCCATGCTTCCCCCCCGGCCGATGGTGCTTGACGGGAGAGAAGGTTGGTCCGCAGATGGCAACCAGACTTCCATCAAGGAGGCGCCACGATGACCCGACTGATTGTTGAACTGCCCGAACAAATCAAGGAATACGTGGACGAGCAGGTCCGAACGGGAACCTTCCCGGGCTCGAACGAGTATATCTGCGAGTTGATTCGCGCGGATCAGGAGCGCCGCGCGGCGGCCGAGTTGGAGATGCAACTATTGCAGGGTCTCGAAAGCGGAGAGGCAGTCGAATGGACAAGTGATTCAGCTTCTTCCATCCGCCAAGCCGTCCGGGCAAGGGGCCGCAAGGCCGGTGTCGATTGAGCAGACCCGTTCGCTTCACTCCCCTAGCCCTGGCCAATCTGCGGCAATGGCCGCTTGGCGATGGTTTCAAGAATTGGCTGATCTTCTACAAACCGGGCGAGGACGGTCTCCATGTCTTACGCGTGTTACATGGAGCGCGAAACCTGCCTTCTATTCTTGAAGATCCCGACCTTACCCCCTAAACGCCGCCACCGCGGCGACCACGCGGGCCATTTCGTCTTCCGTCTGGTAGACGTGGGGCGAGAGCCTCAGCGCATTGCGGCGCACGGCGGCGAAGATACGGTGCTCGTTCCACAGCCAGGCGGTCAGCGCGCCATAGTCGACGCGGTCATGGGTGGCGCTCACGATGGAGCTGGCCCACTTCTCGTCGCGCGGAGAACGGACATTCCAGCCCGCCGCCTCAAGGCCCGACTCGAGGGCGCGGCACAGGGAGCGGTTATGCTCTGAAACGCGGGCGGGGGTCAGCTCGGCGAGGAACTTGATGGACTCGCCCATGGCCATCCAGCCGGCCACGTTGGGGGAGCCTTCCTCGAAACGCCGCGCCGAGGCCGCCGGTGGCTTGTTGAGCGTGTCGTAGTCGGCGATGTTCTCGCGCCCCAGCCAGCCGATCAGGTGATCCTGGATGAGGTTCAGCTTGTCCTTGGCGCAGTAGAACAGCGCGGCGCCCTCGGGCCCCATGAGCCATTTGTGGCTATCCGCCGCCAGGAAGTCGATGGCGCACTCGGTCACGTCGAGCGGGAAAACACCGAGCGTTTGGATCGCATCGACGCAGTGCAGGGCGCCGTATTGGCGGCAAAGCTGACCGACCGCGCGAATGTCCTGGCGGAAGCCGGTCGCGAACTGGGCGGAGGTGCTGGCGACAAGGCGCACGCCCCCCTGCTTCAGGCGCGCCTCAAGGTCTTCCAGTTCATAGCGCAGGTTGCGCTCGGGCCAGTACCAGAGCTTGGCGCCGTAGTGCTCCGCGGCCTTCCAGGCGAGGTAGTTCGAGGGGAAGGTCCGCTCCTCGACAATGATGACGTCGCTGGGCTTCCATGCGATGCCCATGCCGACCAGATTCAGCCCCGCCGTGGTGCTCTTGACGAAGCCGATCTCGTCACGGTGGGCACCGATGAAATGGGCGGCAGCATCGCGAGTTTGCTCCAGGCGCTTGGTCCACGTCCCGTAGATCGAACTGGCATACCCGCTGACTTCATCGGCGAATGTCTTCAACATCTCGGCGGAGCGGCGGGGAATGGGGGAGGTACCCGCATGGTTCAGATAAATCTGATTGGAGCGGATGGGGAACTCCGACGGGTCGACGGAGAGTGGATGCGGAGCGAGGGCCATGATGCCGATTCCTTGATCGGAAGTGATGGTTGAGGAAATCGCGAATCATCCCCGGGCACAAACGAAAGCTACATGGGGACAGCGGCTGCGCCGAGATCGGTCAGAGGTGGGATTCCCCTTGTTCTCAGCGGGGGAAAGGCGGAAGGTTTTGGCGTTGCAATTCCGCAATCAGAGGATGATTTTCCATGAGAAATGGACTATGGGTAGCCATTCTGGCTGTCGCGGCGTCGCTGGGGGACGCGTCGGCCCAGACCCTTTACGAAACGGACTTCGAGCAGACAGGCGATCCTTCCGGCGTCTCCTTCCCCACGGGGACGTTGACCGCGGGCGGTTGGACCTCTGAGTCGGCAACGGTTTCGAACGAGACCGACGGCGCGGCGAACGGCACGCAGTTCGTCGTGCAGGGTGCGAACTCCAGCATCCGCCGCTCCCTTGCCCCTGCCACCCCACCGACCGAAGTGCTCATGCGCGGCTGGTACAAGGGGCTGGGCGATACGGAGCTGGTGCTTCCTTCGGGCTCCACTCCCTATGCGGCAATTCTTGGCTTTCGGAACATCGACGCCGGCACGCTGACGGTGGCCGGGTACAACGGTACAACGTCGACGTGGGACGAGAACAACGAGTTCATGATGAGCACGACAGAGTGGCACAAGATCGTCATCCATCTGAACTACGCCGCGGGTGCCCGCACTTACTCGGTGGCGGTGGACGACCAGCCGGTCCTGGCGGACATCCCCTTCCACACAAGCTCCCTTGCCACGCTGAGCGGCTTTGAGTCCACCAGCGGCGACGGCGCCAATGTCGACACCATCGGCTTCTTCATCAGCGATAGTGACTACGATAACGACGGCGTCTCTGACGCGGAGGAAGTCACGACCGCGGGCGCAGATCCCTTCGACCCTTACAAGCCGAACGCAAACGAAGCTCCGACGCTAGTTGCGCTCAGCAACAACTCGGTTGACGAGAACGCGGCCATCGGAACGGCGGTTGGTACTCTTTCGAGCAGCGACGCGAATCCATCGGATACCTTCAGCTACGCCTTTACCGCCGGTGAGGGGGACGACGACAATGGCTCCTTCCAGATTGTCAACGGCGTGCTCCAGACCGCAGCGGTCTTCAACTTCGAGGCAAAGTCTGAGTATTCGATTCTGATCAGGACGACAGATAGTGGTGGTCTGAGCTTCGATCAGGCCCTGACCGTCTTCGTCAACGACCGCAACGAGGCACCCGCCGGACCGTCCATTTCCAACATGGTCGTCCCTGAGAACCTCGCCCCGGGTACTTTGGTCGGCACGCTTCAGTCGACCGATCCCGACAGCCTCGACACGGCCAGCTACTCGCTGGTGGCCGGGCCGGGGGCTGACGACAACGCCTTGTTTCAGGTCACGGGCGGTAACCTCGTGACGAATGCGGTCTTCGACTTTGAGTCGCAGAACAGCTATTCTGTCCGCGTCCGTGTCACGGACAGCGGCGGACTCACTTCGGACGCAATCCTGGCGATATCGATCACCAACGGCAACGATGCGCCGACGGGCTTGGACATTTCGAACGACACGATCGCTGAAGACGTCGCCTTCGGAACCCTCGTTGGCGGCTTCACCACCACGGACCCGGACGGCGAAACGGGCTTCACCTACGAGTTGGTCGCAGGGGACGGCGACGACGATAATGTTTCCTTCTCGATCGTCGGGAATGAGCTTTTCACCGCCCAGGAGTTTGACTTCGAGGCGCGTGACAGCTACACGATCCGCGTCCGCACCACGGACGGAGGAGGCCCCATTTTCGACAAGGGCCTTTCGGGTCTCTCCTTCGAGCAGCGCTTCGACATCTTCATCAGCAATGTGAACGAGGTGCCCACAGCCCTCGCCTTTGCTCAGCCCAATCCGGTCCCGGAAAATGCGGCGATCGGCACAGTGGTTGGCACTCTGTCCTCCACCGATCCCGATGCATCCGATGCCTTCACCTACTCGCTGGTTGCGGGCGAGGGTGACGACCACAACACGTCATTCACGCTCAACGGGGCGGAGGTTCGCGTCGCGCTGCCGCTTGACTTTGAGTCCACGCAGTTTGCCTCGATCCGCGTTCGCACCACGGACGCTGGCGGGCTTTTCTTTGATGATGCGGTGACCATTGAAATCAGCGACACGAACGAGACCCTGCCGGTATTGACGCTCTCCGGGACGAGCATCGCGGAGAACCAGGAAGGCGACACGGTCATCGGTTCCTTTGTCGTGCAGGATGCGGGCGGCTTCACTTATGACACCTTCGAAATCGTGGGCGGTGCTGATTCTGCCTCGTTCCTCATCGATGGCGACACGCTCCGCTCGGTGGACGCGTTCGACTTTGAGGCTGGAGCGACCCGCGACCTCGTCGTTCAGGCATCAGGCGAAGGGGCTCCCACCATCACGGAAACCCTGTTTACGATCAACATTCTGGATGTGAACGAGACTCCCTTCCGGGTGGTGTTGAGCGGTGCGGTGTTGGCGAACGAAAACCAGCCGGCAGGCAGCGTGATGGCATCTCTGGTCCCGGTGGTCACACAGGGTAGCGGCAATGGGTTCGACCCCGACGCGGGCGACATGGTCACGTTTGCCATCGATGAGAGCAGCTCGGAGAACGGTGGCGCTGACTTCAGCATCAGTGGCTCCAACATCCTCTCGACGCGGTCCTTTGACTTCGAGGACCAGAGCACGTTCGAACTAACGATCATCGTGACGGACGCAGAGGGTCTGTTCAGCACCAGCGTTGTGACCGTTCAGATTGTGGATGGTCCGGACGCTCCGACCGCCATCTCCCTTTCGGGCGGCAGCACGCTGATTGGCAGCGCGGCAGGCACGGTGCTCGGCACTTTCTCCACCGAGGATCAGGACGCGGGCGATGCGTTCGTCTATACGCTGGTCGACGGCGATGGCGACGACCATAACGCGGCCTTCGAGATCGTGGGAGGCGAGTTGCAGATCGCCACTCCGCCCACCGCGGCAGGTTCACTCTCGATCCGCGTTCGCAGCACGGACTCGGCCGGCCTGATCGTGGAGGACAGCTTCACCATCACGGTGCACTCTGCGGCCAGCGGCTGGGCATTACGTTAAGCGGGCAGTATTCACACCCATCAACGAATGATTCGGCCCCCGCAGCGATGCGGGGGCCGTTTTCGTGTTCGGTGTAAACTGGCGGAGGAGAGAGGAAGCGGCGCTTACCAGATCACCACTCCACGCGCCAGAATCCGTAGGAGTAGTCGCCGCCAACCAAGGTGAACTGACCGCCTTCCATCTCGCTGGTCATCGTGCCGGCCAGCGTGGGGCTCAGGTGCGGCGTCCCCCAATGGGTCGGAATGGTGACGGCAATGTCGCCTGCCTTGTTGTTGCGGGCGAAGGCGGCAATGATGACCTCCTCCGGGGCGATGCGAGCCAGAACGAGCGTCTCGTCGTCAGCCTTGAGGATCTCGGTGACGCCGCGGCGGAGGGCGACGCTTTGATGGCGCAGGGCGTTCAGCTTCGACACCGTGTCGCGGGTCGCCACCTGATCGGGGGTCCAGTCTTCCCACTGCATGGGACGGCGGTTGTCGGGGTCCTGCGCGCCGGTCATGCCGATTTCATCGCCGTAGTAGATGGTGGGCGGGCCTTCGAGCGATGTCAGGTAGGCGAAGCCGAGCTGGAGCTTCTTGTAGCTCAGCGGCTGATCGACCTGGGGCGGCATTGTGTAGCCAACCTCGGTTTCCTTCATGCCCTGGGGGAAGTCACCGTCGGCGTAGGCCATGAAGCGCCCGACGTCGTGGTTGCCGAGGAGGGGGCTCATGATGGCTGACGGCGGATAGTAACGCTGGGCGCCGCGGATGGCTTCGGCGAGGTCGCTCATCTTGCCGGTGCCGCGGGCGAGTGTGCCCTGTACCGCGAAGTAGTTCGGGAAATCGAACTGGCCATCAAGCAGGTCGGGACCAACGAACGCCGAGACGGTGCTGTGACCGGAGATCGTCTCACCAATCTGGAAGACAGCGCGGTTCTCGCCGACAGAGAACTCGCGGCGGAGTTTCTTGGTCAACTCGCGCCAGAGCGGCAGCGGCACGTGCTTGACGGCATCGTGACGGAAGCCATCGGCACCGGACTCGCGCATCCAGAAAACGGCGCTGTCGGTCATGGTGGCGATCAGGTCCGGGCGCTTGTCGTAATCCAGCGTCGGGAGGAATGTATCGAACCAGGTGGTGAAGGGATGGGCGTCGAACTCGCGGATGTTGTTTTTGCCATCGGAGAGCTTGAGCGGCGTGGCGATGGTCGGATCGGCCTGATAGAGAGGATGATCCTCGTGGACGTGGTTGCTGACGAAGTCGAGCAGGACAGCGATGCCCTTGGCGTGGGCTGC
The DNA here is from genome assembly GCA_016125005.1 of bacterium. Lineage (GTDB taxonomy): Bacteria > Sumerlaeota > Sumerlaeia > SLMS01 > SLMS01 > WGMQ01. The sequence goes on from WGMQ01000040.1 coordinate 14,112, forward strand.
GTCGACGAGGGCCTTGAGTTCCTCCATGCTGCCAAAAGCGGGGTTGGTCTTGTCCGTCGCGACGGGCCAGTAACCGTGGTACGATGAGAAAAGGCGTCCGGGTTCGATGGACTCCTTCTCGATCTTGAAGGTGTTCAGGTTCGGCGGGGAAATCCAGATGGTAGTGATGCCGAGGGAAGTGAAGTAGCCGTCCTCGATCTTCTGGCGAATGCCGGCCCAGTCGCCGCCCTTGTACTGCGCCAGCGGATGGACGCCGGTGTTGTCCTGCACGGGGTTGTTGGAGGGGTCGCCGTCGAGGAATCGATCTGTCATGGGGAAGTAAAGCACCTCGTCGCGCGGCGAGCGGGGCGCTCCTGCATAGGAGAAGCGGCTTACCGCCTGCCCTGCGCGGCCATCGGTGGTGTTGGCCAGCAGGATGACGTTGTTCTCCTTGAGCCAATCGGCCTCGGGGAGGGCGAGGCGGATCGTGCCTGTCGGATGGTCGATGATCCAGTCGGTCACGCGGCGGCGCTTGTTGTTCACGATGAGCGTCACGGAGGCGGGGTCGATGGCCGTGCCCTTTTCGAGGGCGGCGCCGAACCCGCCCTGGGGTCCGGAGCCAGGCATGGCCGCCGAGAGGACACTGAAATTGAGGGTCTTCTTCGATTCGCCGCCGACGCGAAGCAGCGAGTTGCCATAGCCGCCGCTTTCCATCTCGGGATTCGAGGGATCGGCGATCCACTCGCCGTCGACGACAAGCTTATAGGTATGGACTCCCGGCGGAATTGCTTTCTCCAGAAGGTAGGATCCGTCGGCCTGGCGAACCAGTTGATCCGCGGAATTGTTCCAGCCGTTGAAGCTTCCCGCTGCGAAGACCTTGGTGTCCGGCTTGGCGGGCTTGGTGTAGCGGAAGGTCACGATGGGAAGGGGTTCAACCACGACGGGGAAGTAGACGGCGTCGACGCTCCCCCTGGGGCTGATGAGATTGGCCTTCACCAATGTGGCGCCGTCAGAGCCGGGCTCCGCACGCACGACCAAGGCGTCCTCCTCGATGACAATGGAGACGCCGATCGGATTCTCCGCACCGGCCTCCTGAATGGTGAAAAGAGGAAGGCTGGAGGAGCCGAGAAGGGACACGCGTCGCTGTTCGCCGGGCACCAGCTTGACGAGCGGCAGGGGCGAGGGAGTGTCAGTGACAGTCCAGATGGCGGGTGTGGTTTCCGGTCCACGGACCTGGTCGGGAAGCCTTGGTGAGCGACCCGTGCAAGAAACGATCATACCCGTGGAGACAAGGAGCAGGGTGGTAGTTTGGAGTGAAATTCGCCGCATGGGTTGAGACTCCCTTCGTTGAACTTTTGCACGCACACCATCATGCGGATGCACTGCAATGAGGCGGGTCAATCAAACGTAGCGGTCGGTCCAAGAAAATCGTGATGTGCAAAAGATCCTTTCGATTGCACAGCCTGCGAAATCCCTCAGTTGGAGCAGTCCACTTACCCTTGACGCAACCTGAGCGCCGTTGCTTCCTGACGTTCCAGCATGCGCGGAAAAACAGTTCGAACTTTCAGTAGGGGGGTTCCCGGTGAAAACGAAACAATTCGGGCGGCTTTTGGTGGCATCTGTGCTGCTGTGTGCATGGCTGGGGACGAGCGCATTTGCCGGTCCGGTCCCGGGCGTCGAGACGTTCACTCGCAAGCCCGTGGACTTTCCCGTTCAGCCAAGCATGGAAGTCTGGGACATCGGCAATGACGAGTACCTTGTCACCTTCAAGTGGACCCCCTCCGAGCCGGTGCGGTCGCCCGGCGTTGCCGGCGCCTTCAACAGTTGGTCGCGCACCGATCTGCCCTTTAGTGGACCGGACGGAAACGGCACCTGGACGGTCACGGCGCGGATCAAGGGGGGCGAGTACCGCTACAAGTTCATCGCCGGGGACAACGGCTGGTACACGGATCCGCTGAATCCGGTGGGCGAGCCCGACGGTCACAACGGCACCAATTCGATCCTGCGGCTCGGGCTGGTGGCATTGTTGGATGGTCGCGAGGCGAAGGCTGGCGACGGCAAGATCGAAGTGCGCGCCATCCATCATTCACCCGACGAGTTTACGTACTTCGATCTTTTCACCCCGGATGACGTGCTGATCCGCACCCGGTCGCTGGTGGGTGACATCGAATCGGTGACGATCAAGTTGGTGGCACGGGATGGGACCTCCGTGGCCCGCCCCATGGAAAAGGTGGCCTCCGACAAGCTGTACGACTTTTGGGAGATCCACTACCGCCATCACAAGGGCGACGTGGCGGTGGCCTATGAGTTCGAATACCGCGATGGCAGCACCGTGGAAAAATCGGCCACGCGCCATCCACTGGTGATGGACAAATCGCGGATGGTCAAGACGCCCGAGTGGGCGCGCGACGCGGTTTGGTACCAGATCATGGTGGATCGCTTCCGCGATGGCGATCCTTCCAACAACCCGGAGTTTACGGCGGAAACCGAGCGCTCCAAGGTCACGCATCCGTGGCGCTCCGAGTGGTACACCGAGCAGCCGTGGGAGCGCGAAGGCGGGCAGAGCTTCTGGCGCTGGTCCATGTATAATCGTCTATACGGCGGCGATTTCGCGGGGGTTGAGCAGGAGCTGGACTACATCAAGTCGCTCGGCGTGACCGCGATTTACTTCAATCCGATCTTCGAGGCGACGAACTCCCACAAGTACAACGCGCGGAGCTACATGCACGCAGACGACGGCTACGGTGTGCCCGGCGAATTCGCGCGCTCCACCGCCATCGAGGACCCGCTCGATCCGGATACCTGGATCTTCAACGAGTCCGACAAGAAAGTCCTCCAGTTGATTGCCGCGGCGAAGAAGCGCGGCCTGCGTGTCATCTTCGACGGCGTCTTCAACCACGTCGGGTCCGACGCGATTTACTTCCAGGACGTGAAGAAGAACGGCAAGGCGTCGAAGTTCGCCGACTGGTTCGACGTGGTGAGCTGGGAGCCCTTCAAATACACCGGCTGGGCCGGGCACGATGGTCTTCCCCAGTTCCGCAAGGACCAGGAGCATGGCCTCGCCTCGGAGTCGCTCCGAAAATACATCTACGCAATCACGACGCGTTGGATGGACCCGAACGGCGACGGCAATCCGTCGGACGGTATAGACGGCTGGCGCCTCGACGTGCCGATGGATGTGCCGATGGCCTTCTGGCGCGGGTGGTGCAAGCACGTGCGTGAGATCAACCCCAACGCCTACATCGTTGGCGAGATTTGGGACCCCGCGGAGGAATGGCTCAACGGCGAGACCTTCGACGCGGTGATGAACTATCAGTTCGCCAAGATCGGCTTCCGCTACTTCGGCAACGTGGAGCAGAAGCTCAGCGCATCCGAGTTCGACCGCGAAATGGCGCGTCTGCGCGTGCGCTATCCGCGTGCTCACACGGAGGTCCTGCAGAACCTATTCGACAGCCACGACACCGATCGCTGGGTCTCACGCATCGCCAACCCGGACCGCGCCTATGACGGGCGCAACCGCTTGCAGGATGACGGGGCGGATTATTTCGACAAGCGTCCCTCAGCCGCACACTATCAGAAGCTCAAGCTGATGGCCCTCTTCCAGTCGACCTACATCGGCGCGCCGATGATCTGGTACGGCACCGAGGTGGGCATGTACGGCGCCGACGATCCACGTTGTCGCATGCCGATGTGGTGGGCCGACATGATGCCCTACGACGACCCGACCTATACGATCGACAACGGATTGAAGGACCATTTCCGGCGGCTGTTTACGCTGCGGGCCGGTTCGAAGGACCTGCGCCGCGGCGACTTCAAGTCGATCCTGATCGATGACGAGCAGGATCTATACGGCTTCGTCCGTTGGGACGAGGAGGGCAAGAAGGCCACTGTGGTGGTGCTGAACAACAGCGCGGCGGCAAGCACCTGCCGCCTGCCGATTCCCGATGCGACGATCCTGCCGCGCGGGTATGCGGCTCCCAAGGTGGTGTTCTCGCTCCGCGCCGAGGACGGCGCCCAACCGACTATCAAACAGGTGGCGGAAAAGAATCTCCCCACCCTCGAACTAAACCTTCCCCCGGTGACGGGCCTGGTTTTCACTGTTACCCGCTAGTTCCCAGAGAGGTTCCCGCACGATGAAGAGGAAATTTGATCGTCAACTCCGCACTGTCCGCGTGGCGGCAGCAACGGCGCTGGCGCTTGCGGCGCTGCCGCAGGCGGACGCCCGCGTGATGCTCCAGTACTTTGAGGGGAAGTGGGAGACGATGGAGCGTCGCATGCCGGACATCTTCATGGCTGGCTACGGAGCCATGTGGCTTCCGCCTGCCGCGCGCGCCGACAGCGGGGATCAGAGCGTGGGCTTTGACGTGTTTGATCGCTTTGACCTCGGCAATGAATTCCGTCCGACGCTTTATGGCACGGAGCAGTCGCTCCGCCAGATGATCAAGGCGTCGAAGTCGGCGGGCATCCTGATCTACTTCGACACGGTCTATAACCACAACGGCTTCAGCGACGGCTATCGCGGCGACAACGGCGGCGCATGCCAACTCAACTGGGCCATCGGAGAAGGTGGTTATCCGGGCTTCATCATGAGCGGGCGCGACCTGCCGGACAATCCGGTCAACACGCCCTTCGACATGGAGTTCCGCAACATTTGCCCCTCCGCCCAGTTCCCCTCGCCGAGTTGCGACAGCGACCCGCTCAACTGCCGCATTGCGGGCTTGATCGACATCAATCACGACACCGATTTCCAATATATCCGCCATCCCGCCACGCCCGACAATCCGTCGAACATTCCCTACCAGGCCAATCGGGTCTCGAATGAGAATCGGCGGTTCTATCCAGACAACGACCTGGCGTCGCCCTACGATGACGGCGTGAAGCCGTTCAACCTGGGCAGCCCCCTCTCCGGCGATCCGGGCCCGGAGAACGTCAACCAGATGCTCCAGCGCTACACCCAGTGGATGCTGGAGGTGAATGGCGTGGCGGGCTTCCGCCTCGCCGCGATCAAACACACGTCGGCGGGTTGGTACACCAACATCTATGACTTCGCGGCGCACAATCGCGGGCGCGATTTCTGGGGCCGCCAGATGACGCCGTTTTCCTTCGGCGAGTATGTGACAAGCAGTTGGGATGATCTGCGTCCGCACCACCGCAAGGACGGCTACGGCAACCGAACGGTACTCGACTATCCGCTGAAGTTCTCGATGAGCAATAACATCGGCAACCCGAGTGGTAACTTCGGGGCGATCCTCGGGGCGAGTGCCGACGGACTCGACGATGGTGACACGCAGAATGGCTCGGCGGGCGTGCTCTTCATCCAGGCGCATGACAACGGCATCGGTGACCCACCGGGGCTCCAGAACATGGCCTACGCGCACATCCTGACGCGCAAGGGCTTCCCCCTTGTCTACTACAACGCGCAGGAGTTCGGCGACGGTCGCGACTTCCCGAATCGGAATTCGCGCGGCGACGCGCTCGGCATGTTTGGTTCCACGATTACGAAGCTGGTCGCCATCAACAACAACATGGTCAACGCCCGCGGCGGGAACAACTTCAATAACCTGTGGCAGGACGCCGACTACATCGCCTACGAGTTGAACAACACGCTGCTGGTCGGCCTTTGTGATCGTGGCGACCAAGGTTCCAACGGTCTTGGTTACGAGGAACGTCTGGTGACCATCCCGGGCTTCCGCAATGTTCGCCTGAAGGAACTGACCGGCAACGCCACAAACGCCACGGTCGACCCGAACGATGACATCCGCGACTTCATCGACGTTCCCGCCGACGGTCGCGTGCAGTTCCGCGTCCCGACCGACAAGAATCGCAACGGCGCCGGTCACGGGCTTCCCTATGTGGTGTACTCGATAGATCCGCCGCAGGGCGCGACAGTGACCGTGCCCGGCAGTGGCTCGCGCACGGACGTGGGACTCACCGTCGAAAACGTCCACCAGACCCTGTTCCTGGCCCCGGATCCGGACACAGCTCCGGCCTCGCAGCGTCGTCTGACGCGCATCGACGTGCTGACCGGCAACACGGCCAATGTGCTGCTGAAGCTGGATGGCGGCACGGCTGAGGACAACGCGCTCATCAAGTGGAACTACGGCATCAACATCGACGGCGAGAGCCTCCCCAACCAGCCGTTCGGCATCGCCCATGGCATCGACGACCCGCTGACGGGTGGCTTCGATAACTTCACCCAGAAGAGCCCCCGCTCCTCCGGCGGCACCGGCGAGTATCGCGTCACGGTCGACCTGACGAACCCCGACATTCCCGAGGGCTATAACTACCTGACGTCAGTGGCCTTCGTCGAGCGGCTCTCCGGACTGCCGCCCATCAACAATACCTTCCGCAAGGTTGTCTATGTGGACCGGCGCCCGCCCGACGTCACCGTGGTTTTCCCGACCACGACCGGTGTGAATGACGTAACGGAGACGAGCTACGGCTTTGTGGTGGAGAATCCGGACGGCACGGCCAATTCCTGCCACTATTTCTGGAACCTTCCCGAGGGCACGAATCCGATCACCAGCAACCTGCTCAACGATGGCAACAAGGCGACCAAGTCCGACCGGCAACGCTACCGCTTCACGCTCAACAACCTGCGTCGCGGCGACAACCAGCGGCTTACCCTTGTGCTCTTCGAGGAAACCGGCAATTCAACCATCCAGACTTTCAACGTCGGTGTGAACGTGGCGGACGTGAAGCCTCTCGGCTTCATGATGTACTGATCATCCTACCGGAGTGCGACCCGCAATGCCGCAGGACCACATCAAACTTCAGGACGATTTGAAGGCGCTCTTCTTCATCGCGCCCTTCATGATCGTCTTCATGATCTTCATCGGATATCCGCTGTTTTACAGCCTGTGGATCAGCTTCCACCGCGTGACGATCTACTCGGACTTCTATGACATCTTCGGGACCATGCAGTATGTGGGATTCTCGAACTATACAAAGGTCCTGACCGACGCGAGCTTCTGGTGGTCGGTTGCCCTGACCTTCGTCTACGCGGCGCTGACGATCTTCCCCGGCATGGCGCTTTCGCTCGGGCTGGCGATGTTCCTAAATCGCAAGGTCCGCGGCTTCGGCCTCATGCGAAGCGGGTTCTTCCTCCCCAACGTGTTCGACGTGTACGTGGTGGGCGTGATCTGGCTGATGATCTACAATCCCCGCAGCGGACCGGTCTCCGCGCTGCTCCAGTACACGGGCCTGAGCGAGTACATCGGCACCGGCATGTTGAGCAACCCGTGGACGACGCTCCCGGCGGTGGCGCTCGCGATGATCCTGAAGAACGCGGGCTTCGGCATGATCCTTTTCCTGACCAGCCTCAACAACATGAACGAGTCCATCTTCGAAGCGGCCGATGTGGACGGCGCCACGCCGTGGCAGAAGCTCATCCACATCACGATTCCCATGCTGCGTCCGATCATCTTCTTCCTGACGATCACCGGCATGGTGGGGACGCTCAACGCGTTCTCCGAAGTGTACGCCATGACCGATGACACGGGCGGGACGTCGCTGACGATCGGTGGCATCACGCTCAAATCCGGCGCCATCAGCGGCTACTATCTATACAAGGCCTTCGCCGAATCGATGTACGGAGAGGCTGCCGCCATCAGCTTCGTGCTGCTTGTCATCGCGCTGCTCATCAGCTTTGTCAGCTACCGCGTCCTCGAGCCGAAAGGATAACCCGTGGCCGCCGATTCCCACTCCAAGAACGACCGCAAGGCAGGAAGCCATTCCGTCGGGGCGCGTCTCATCAACGCAGGCATCATCACCGCCCTGCTGGTGCTGCTGTTTATCGTGCTGCTCCCCATGCTGTGGATGATTGTCACCGCCTTCAAAACGAAGGGCACCGCCTTCCAACTGGCCTTCTTGCCGGAAACCCGCCTGGTGGATCCACCACGAGGTTCCACGCCCCTGCCCATCCGTGTTGTCGACAAGGAAGCGGTCTCCGTGTACCTTGAGTGGGTGGACGAGAACGCCATCTCCGTGCAGGCCACGCTGACGCAGGGCGCCAAGACGGAGACCATCGACCTCCAGCGCGGCTCGGCGGGGACCTTCAGCGCCGTCGCCGCCCCCGAGGGCTTCGTGGCTGGCGAGCCGATGACCGTCGTCTATACACTGGACGAGACAAAGAATCAGGACCCGATCACGATGACCGCGGTCGCGGGCCTCAACGTGACGGTGAAGCAACCGCGCCTCCTCGCCGTCAATGAAGGCGGCAAGCTGCGGATCTCGCTCGGCGGCATCCCCGCAGAGCAGAAGGCAGCGGTACTGCTGGTCGATGAGAACGAACGGGAACGCCGCGTGACACTCACCAACTCGGGCGAAGGCTACTTCACCGGTGAGGTGCCCGCGGGCGCGGAGACGGCCTTGCGCGTCGAGCGCGAGCGAGCGTTCGGTGCCGCCGTCGCGGCGCGCTATACGCTCGACAACTTCCGCTCGATCCTGGGGGCGGACAACTTCAACTTCGGCAAGTTCTTCTTCAACTCGCTCGTGGTCGCGACCTCGGCGGGGCTTCTGACGGTGCTCATCTGCACGCTGGCCGGCTATGCCTTCGCCCAGTTCAACTTCCACTTCCGCGATTCGCTGTTCGGGCTGCTGCTGACGTCCATGCTGGTGCCCGGCATGATCTTCATGGTTCCGCAGTTCAGCATCACGCTGAGCCTCGGCATGATGGATAGTTACGCGGGCATGGTGGTGCCGCACCTGGCCAACGTGTTCGGCCTGTTCCTCATGCGCCAGTACATCAGCCAGATTCCGCGCGACCTTTTCGCCGCAGCGGAAATCGACGGCGCGCGCCAGCACCAGATATTCCACACGATCGTCATCCCCATCTGCCTCCCCATCATGGTGACGCTGTTCCTGCTGGTTTTCGTGGGTCAGTGGTCAAACTTCCTCTGGCAACTCATCATCAACACGGGCCAGTCCGAGGTGCTGACCCTTCCCGTTGGCCTGCAACAGTTCAAGGGGCAGAACGCCAACGAGTGGGAGAAGATCATGGCAGGCGCCTGCTTCTCCATCGTGCCGATCGCGGTGTTGTTCCTGACGCTTCAGAAATACTTCATGGAAGGCCTGACAGCCGGGGCGGTGAAGGAATGAGAACCATGTCGCTGAGTCGCTTCTTCGTCGCATTCGTGCTGCTTGCCGTCGTCGTTGGCGTCACGGCCATCGGATGCAATCGGCGCAAGTCGGCACCGGAAGGCGTGAAGGTCCTGGAGGTATGGCAGGGCTTCAACGTCGAGGAAACCGCCGTCTTCAAGGACATCATGAAGGACTTCGAGAAGGACTACGCGGCGCGCACCGGTCAGAAGGTCGAGGTTCGCGTCCAGTACGTTTCCTTCAACGACATGTTCACCAAGCTCCGCACGGCGGCGCTGGCGAAGATGACGCCGGATATCGCCTTCATGGACTCGATCAAGGTCACGGAGCTGGCGCTGGGGCGCGCGCTGGTGCCCATCGAGGAACTGGACTCGTTCAAGAAGCGCTACGGCACGATGGAGAAGGCGCGCGAGGAGTTCGTTGGCGCGTCGTTCGACGCGGGGATCGTCAATCGTCTCGGCCAGCGCCATCTATACGGAATGCCGGTGCAGACCACGACGGTGTCGCTCTTCTGGAACCGCGAGATGTTCCGCCGCAAGGCGACCGAGCTGCGTGCCGCGGGGCTCGACCCCACGCGTCCGCCGCGTGACTGGGACGAGATGCTCGCCTATGGCAAGGTTCTGACGGAGCCGGGCAAAGTCTACGCCTTCGGCTTGCATGGCTCCATGTGGTTCAACTTCACGATCTTCAACATCTACGGGGTTGAGTTCGTCACCTATGACGAAAACGGCGTGGCACAGGCCAGCTTCGACTCGCCCAACGGGCTGGCGGCGCTGCATCGCATCGAGACCATTGCCCACAGCGGCGTCGAAGGCGGCGCGTGGGTGCGTGGCGCCCTCGGCCCCGAGGCCGGGTTCCTCAACGACGTCTATGCCATGTGCCTCACGGGTCCGTGGAACGTGGAGAACTTCACCAACGCGGGGAAGGACTTCGACATCGACCTGATCCCCGGCCCGTCGATGGAGGAAGTCCGTCGCCTGGGCCTGCCGCCGCGGCTCCCGGGCGGCGACCCGAACGACCCGCGCACCTACACCTCCAGCAACGTCGGCGGCCAGACGGGCGTCATCATGCGGCTGTGCGAGGAACGTGACCTGGCGTTCGAACTGCTCGACTACTTCACCAGCGAGAAGGTCCAGCGCCGCTGGGCGAGCGGCCTCGGCCAGATTCCCGTCCGCAAGGCCGCGTGGGAGAACCTCGACACCAGCAAGTTCCCCTTCATGCCCAAGTTCATGACCCAGCTTGCCACCGCCAAGCGCATCCCCCAGATCCCGCTCTACGGCGTGCTGGAGAACGATCTCTTCAACCCGGAGGTCGACCTGCTCCTGAACAAGGGACAGACTCCCGAGCAAATGACCAAGCGCATGCAGGACGGCATGGAGCAAAAGATCTTCAAGCGGATCAACGACTCGCTCGAAGCGGCCCGGAAAGCCGACAAGGACGAGTCGGGGAGCTGACTCCGCTTTCGTTTGACCTTCCACCCACCGTCGGCGGGAAATACCGGCGACGTTTGCACTGCTTCCCCCCTGCGAGGTTTCTCCACGCAATGAGTTGGTTCCGCCGTCCAACACCCGAGTACATCAACATCACCGGTCCCCAGACCAAGGCCATGAAGGATCGCATCCCCAAGGACCTTTGGCACAAGTGCCGGAAGTGCTCGACCATGACGCTGCGCAAGGAGTTCGAGGCGAACCTCTCGGTCTGCCCCGCCTGCCAGCGCCACGAGCGCCTGACGGCCGCGGACCGCATCGCCCAACTGGTGGACAAGGGAACCTTCGTCGAGATGCACGCCAACCTGGCCGCGTCCGACCCCCTTCAGTTCGAGGACAAGCGCAAGTATTCCGAGTACATTGAGGCTTCCCGCAAGAAGACCGGGCTCAACGACTCGCTCGTCTGCGGCAAGGGGAACATCGGCGAGGTGCCCACGGCGCTCGCCGTCATGGACTTCAACTTCATGGGCGGCTCGATGGGATCGGTGCTTGGTGAGAAGGTCACACGCGCCATGGAACTGGCCCTTGAGGAGAACATCCCCTGCATCGCCATCACGGCCACCGGCGGCGCGCGCATGCAGGAAGGCATCCTCTCACTCATGCAGATGGCCAAGACCTCGATCCTGTGCGCGAAGATGGAGGAGAAGGGCGTGCCCTTCATCAGCATCCTCAGCGACCCCTCCACGGCCGGCGTCATGGCCAGCTTCGCGTCCCTCGGCGACCTCATCATTGCCGAGCCGGGTGCCTACGTCGGGTTTGCCGGCAAGCGTGTGATCGAGCAAACGATCAAGCAGCCACTTCCCGCCAACTTCCAGACGTCCGAGTTCCAGCGCGACCACGGCTTCGTGGACATCGTGTGTCCGCGCGCCGAAATGCGCGCGACACTGATCAGGATTCTTCGCATGATGACGGGTCGCCCGGCCCTTGCGCCGGAAGCCACTCCGGTCGCCGCGATGGAACCGCCCGCCAAGGACTAACCGCAGCAACCATCCCCCGAGCACACATGCCCGGCGCCGCGGCGCTGAAGCAGGAGCGTGCCTCCGCCAAGCTGGCGCTCGACAGGTTCTTCCGGCGGTGTCTCCCCGTGGTGCATCCCCAGTCGCTCGCAGACCTGTCCCCAGGTCTTGAGGCGCTCGCTCATGGGGTGGCGGACCTGCACCGTCTCGCCATTTGCCTCGCATCGGTATTCGTAGAGAGGCATGGAAAAACTCCGATCGGAAATCAGTAAAACGGCAAATACCCCGGTGGGATGAATCTCCGGGCGACCCGAACACCCGAACCGCGCAACTTATGGCTGCTCCCTTCCGGGCCTGACCAGGTTCATTGCCGTCCGTCATCCGGGGCCCGGAGGTTCACGCCACCGGGGCGTCAACCTCAGGCATTTTGCACAACAGGCCGCTCCTCCGTCAAGAGAAGCACCCGCCCGATACGTTACTTGCCCTCGGCCTTGGCCAGAGCGAGCTGAATCTTGCGGGGGGTGGGCTTGCGGAACGCGCCGTTCTTGATGGCCTTGGTGGAAACCACGGCGCGGGTCGGGCGGCCCTGCTCGTCCAGAATCTTGACCTTCTGGAGGTTGGCCTTGAAGGTGCGCTTGGTCTTGTTGTTGGCGTGGCTGACGTTGTTGCCAACGGCACGCTTCTTTCCGGTAAACTTGCAGATCGCCATGATCGTCATCTCGCTAACGGTTTCCCACCCGGGGGACAAATCCCCCCGGTGAAGGGCGGAGAGACAACCGCGTCCCGCTCGCCGCTGTCAAGCATGAAGCGACACTCCATGCCCAGCGCGCCATCCAGAAGGGCGCATAGCTGCATTGTTCCCAGCACCGAGGCAGGCTTGGTCATGGTCAGCCCTGGTCCCGGCAGGGACCCAAACAGTCCCAGCCCCACCCATTCATGGTGGGGAGACCGTGCGGATGGGGATCGGACCCCGGTAGTGGGTCCCACAAGATGCCGCGTCGGAGGCCCTCGATCCCCCGCCTGTCCGACCCCTCCCGGGGTCGGATCAATCGAAATTATTTTCCCCACGTTGAAACGTGGGGCTACAATTATTGCGTCCCTCCCGGGACTATCCCGCCTTCCCGACCAGTAACGCGGAGGGAACTCCGAAGCATCCAGGTGCCATGCCAAGGACTGCGCCCCGCACCGACGAGGAGCCCGCACGGAAACAACGTCGAGACGCAGCCCTCCCGGGAGGACTGCCCAGCCATTCCCATTGCCGGATCGCTCCCCCGCCGTCAAGGTAGGCTCGACTCTTGATACGCGTCGCAGAGGGAATTACCTCCATGCGCAGCAACGCTACAACCGTTGAGGCCTACCTTGCGGAACTCTTGCCCGAGAGGCGCAGTGCCTTGGAGACGGTTCGCGGGGTGATCCTCGCCAACATGGACCCGGCCCTTGAGGAAGGGATCCAATATGCGATGATCGGCTACTACGTCCCGCACCGCGTCTATCCGGCAGGGTATCACTGCGATCCGCGCCAGCCGCTTCCCTTTGCCGGACTGGCCTCGCGGAAGAACTACATGACGCTGAGCCTGTTCTGCCTCTATGCTCACGGCGACGATGGCAACGAGTTGGTGCGCTGGTTTCGTGATGCCTGGGAGGGCACCGGTCGGAATCTCGACATGGGGAAGGCGTGCGTTCGGTTCAAGAGAATCTCCGACGTGCCGCTCGATGTGGTCGCGGAGGCGTTCCGGCGCGTGCGAGCCTCCGAGTTCATCGCCATGTACGAGGCCTCGCGCCGCGAGCGCAGCCGATAACGATCCTTGACTCATCTCCGCGGTCTTATTCTGAATCCCGGTAAGTCTTCAGTCGGGGGTGTCGGGTGATCAGGTTTCTTGGCGTGGTCTGCATGGCGATGGCGAGCGCCGTGGTGGCGCAGCCGGTGTTGAATCTTCCAGCGCGGCGGGCCAATGCGCCCACCGGGAGCCAGTTCTATCAGCAGATCCTCAACCTTTCCAGCACGGCCCGCGAGCAGGCCATCATCGACGAAATCGCACGCGGCAACATCCCTTCCTGGCTCCGTCCCCTCAAGCCGATCACGGCGACGGGCATCGTTTCCGGTGCGTCGAAGAGCGTCACTGTCTATGTGACTTGCGACTACATGGCGATCGGGAGCGACGACGACTTCTTTCGCATGCCGATGAGCGCCCCGTTGGCCCAGCAGGTCGCAGACATGGTCGGGTGCAGCCTCACGACGCGCAAGCTGGTGAATGACATCTATACACAGTCCCAGGTGAAGCTGGCGCCGTACCCCTTCAGCCCCACGAACTACGTCATCGACTCCGTCCAGGTCTTCTATCTGTCCCAGCAGGCCATCGAGAATCAGCGCGCCAGCTATGCGGACGGCCTGCTGGTGGGTGGCATCAAGAAGGACGTGGTGGTGACGAAGCGCCTTTCCGAGGTGGCCGTTTCCCCGCGCGCGTTCATCTACGGTTGGCACCAGCTCAATGGCTCGCCGATCCAGCCGCTTTCCGCCGCCCACGAGGCCAGCTACGAGGATTACAGCCACGGCATTCGTCTGGTCCTGAACCAGATCAACGTGGATGGCACCGTGATGACGGTCCCGCAAATCGTGACGAGCGCCACGCTCCATCCGCTGCTGAGCGACGAGGGCGCCATCACGCTGAATGTCTATCCGATTCCGAATCCCTATGTGGTGAACGTGGCGCCGAACCTGATTCAGAACCCGGGCTTCGAGGAGACCTTCTCCGGCACCACCGCCCCGTCGTGGGAGCAATGGACGGCGCCCGGCTCGGCGACGATCACCTTCGGTCGAGCCAGCGTGAATCGGGATGAGGGCGTCGCCTCCCACTACTTCGCCCGCGCAGACACCGCGCCCTTCGACGGCGGCATTCGCCAGCGGGTGACGGTCACCCCGGGAGCGCGCTACCGGCTCACGGCCAGGATGAAGCGCCAGTCGACCTTCGTTGGGACACGGATCGAGATCGGCTACGATCCCACCGGCGGCAACGACCCCATCGGGCCGGACGTTGTCTATACATCGCTGCTGGACACGGCGGACAATGTGTGGGCGAGCTACCAGCAGGACTTTCTGGCACGCAGCTCCAGCGTGGTGGTGCTGGCCCGCGGTGGCCACACGGGCACCACGGGCGGCACGAACGCCTACTTCTATGTGGACACTTTCACGCTGACGGAACTCGCTCCCCCACAGGCACAGGGCCTGATGCTGGAGTAATTCACCACTCGCCCAATTGGTCGAGTGCCTGCCAGGCGTCGCCCTGGTGGCGTGCGATGGTCATGTGGACTTTTCCTCCGTCGCCCGCATAGGCCCACCAGTGGAAGTACCCTGCATCGGCGCGTGCGCGAAGGGGGTATTCGAGTCCCGCGGCAGCCGCCGGACATGAGTCCAAGGGCACCGTCTCCACAGCGACACCGAGCGCCTTGGTCACGGCGAGCGCCACCTCGTGTGTCCCCGCGTAGGTCGAGGGCGAGATGTCCGACGTGAGCACCAGCAGCGTGCGGCGACCCAGGATCGCCTCGTGGGCGAAGTTCATCCAGGGCTCGACGTACTCGTCCGTCACCACGCGCTGGCCGCTCGGCAGCAGCGCCTCGTCCAGCCCGCCGTACATCGAATCGCACAGGATGATGCGCCGGATCAGCTTCACGTTGGCGTCGGACTTCACGATCTCGCGCACGGCCCCGTAGCCAGCGCTGATGCTGGTGATGTTCACAGAGGTCACGCGGGTCTCCGCCGGAGCCCCGCGCTCGCGCAGGTTCGCCGCGATGGCCTCCAACAGGCGACCGAACATGGCCGGGTCCTCGAAGGGCTTGCGATAGACGGTCGAGCCCTGACCCAGCTCCAGCGCCACCACCGGGCCACCGTTGCCGCGCCGCTGCTGCTCCTCGATCACGAACCAGCCCGCCCCGTGGAAGTTGAGCGTCACCTCCACCTCGCCGCTGGCGGGCACCTTGTAGCCCTCGGGCACAAAGAGCGCGATGGTTCCCGACGTGCCGAGATCGAGCGCCGTCGTGGTCGGCAACTGCGCCGGCTCCGAAAGATCGCGGATCGTCATGGTCGGGGTGAGGTCACTCACGCGGCGACCTTCCAGCGCCAGCCACATGTCGGCCTGATTGCGTACATGGGCCAGATGGATGGGGCGTTCGGCCGCGCG
Source organism: bacterium (assembly GCA_016125005.1). Lineage (GTDB taxonomy): Bacteria > Sumerlaeota > Sumerlaeia > SLMS01 > SLMS01 > WGMQ01. Next base: position 29,808 of record WGMQ01000040.1, read on the forward strand.
ATAGCACCAGAAGTGCGCCTTGCCGGAATCCACCATCCAGGCGAGCTGATAGTCGGCGCTGACACTCGCCGCAGGCATGGAATCCGGTTCCACCTCGACCGGCTTCAGTTCCAGCGCGGCAAGGATGGCGCGGGCACAATCCATCGGCCCGACAGAGCGGAACGACGGCGTGGAGGAGAAGGCCATCAGAAGCTCGCGCTCGCCCTTCATGGCCTTGCGCGCGAAGTCGACGATCGGGTCGATGCCATCGGCTCCGCGACGTGGACGGCGATTGTCCGGCGGGGCCGAGTCGGGCCCATCGCCCACATAGAGCGAGTCGTTGAGCATCACACGCGCGACCATCGGCTCGAAGGCGGGAAGGCGCAGCACCCCACGAACGCCCGCGTATCCCGCGCTGAAGCCGGAGAGCTCCAGCCGCGCGATCCTAGCGTCACCCGCGCCCGTCAGCGCCGCCAACCGGGCGGTCGTTTGGGAGAGGACCCCCTCCATCACACCCGGCGTCATCACGTCGGTCTCGTAGGCGGCGTCCCCTTCCTTGGCGTTCGCCACCAGAAGCGGATGCCGCGCCCCGCGCCGTGCGTGCTCCTGCTGCATGAACCACGAAGCACCGTGAAAATGCAGGGTCAACGTCGTCTCATGGGCATCTGCCGCCGTGAAGCCCGCCGGGATGAAGAGCGAGAAAGTGGTGGAGGTGGGAGAGTCGATCGGCACGACAACGCCCGCTGGCGCCTCGGACCAACGATTGGCCTCGCGCTGTACCAACACGGGAGGAACCGCCGCCGCCTGGCTTATGCCCCAGAAACCAACCAGCATCAACACAGCCAACAACATGCAACGCACACGAAGCCCAGCCATCGCAGAGAACCTCTCGCCCAAAGGTCGAACGCCAAGCGCCGCAGAGCGGTCGGATCGTTCGCAAAGGACTACTCTACTCCAGCTAGATGGATGGCGTCACTGGGAAGTTGGGGGACTTGGCCTACCCGCCGCTCGCTCCCACGGGGAACATGCGGCTCATCTTGAAGAGGCCGGTCTCGACGTTGTACTTGCTGACGGGCTTGGGGGTTTCGGCGAGGCGGCGTTCGATGCCGGGGAAGTTGTCGACGACGCGCAGGAACGCGTCGAACACGCCCGGGTCGAACTGGAGTCCGCGGCGGGCACGCATGGTGGCGATGGTTTCGTCGATGGGGACGGCGCGCTTGTAGCTGCGCTCGTGCGTGAGGGCATCGTACACATCCGCCACGGCAACGATCTTGCCGAAGAGGGGGATCTGGTCCTTGGCAATACCGTAGGGATAGCCGCCGCCGTTGTACCATTCGTGGTGGCTGATGGCGATGGCTTCGGAGGCGCGGAGGAGCGGTACCTCGGAGCCGGAGAAGAGTTCGGCGCCGATCTGGGTGTGGGTCTTCATGCACTCGAATTCGAGCGGGGTGAGGCGCCCGGGCTTGAGCAGGATCGAGTCTGGGACGCCGATCTTGCCGATGTCGTGCATGGGGGCGGCTTCGCCGATCATCTCGACTTCGCCGCGGTTGAGGCCCATGCTCTGGGCGATTTCGGCGCAGAAGAGGCCGATACGCTGGATGTGCTCGCCGGTCTCGTCGTCGCGCCACTGGGAGGCGCGGCCGAGGCGGATGACCAGGTCGCGATAGGCGAGGCCGATTTCGCGGGTGCGCTGGGCCAGGGCCTGCGTCGAGGCGATGAGGCGGCGCGAGCGCTCGAGGATCATGTGCTCGAGGTTGACCTGATAGCGACGCTGGCGGACGCGCGCGCGGCGTCGGCTGAGACCGCGCTCGATGGCGTCGTGCAGGGCATTGAAGTCGATGGGTTTGACGACGAAATCAACGGCGCCAGCGCGAAGGGCCTCGATGGCCATCTGCACGTCAGGGGCTCCGCTGGTGACCGCCACAACCATGTCGGGGTGTTGGGCGGTGACTTGGGCGAGCAGTTCGAGGCCATTGATTCCCGGCATGCGAACGTCGGTGATGAGTACGTGGGGGACGACTTCGCGCATGAATTCCCACACCTCAGCCCCGCCGCCGACGAAGAAGGTCTTGTAGCCGAACTTCATCATCTGTTGCGAGATGGCCCGGGCGACAATGTGGTCGTCATCCACGACGAGGATGATCGGCTGGGAGAGATCGCTGCTCTCTGATGTGAGGCGACTTAGCTCGTCCCCAGCCAATGCAGCCGCTTGGATGATCTCCTCTTCGAGGAGTTCCTCCGGGTTGGTCGACCCGTCCCAGGTTCGGTTGAACAGTGGGGTGTCGAGGCTGTAAGCGGCTTGACTTGAATTATCCATTAATTTCGCAGAGCACCTGCGTGCCTGTCTCGGACTCAGAAATCAGCGACGATGTCGGCTGAAGTGAAAGGTAGAAGCTGGCCGCGCGCAAGAAAAACATTGGACCCCATCGGCGATATTTAGGTATCGACCGTTTTCATACGCGCGCCCAGCGACTCAAACTGGGCTCCACGGTTCGGAGAGGAACTCGTAGGCACCTGACCAAAGAGGCTTTATGCGTCCGATCCCCGGGAAGGGGAAATGGTAGGCGAGGATCCGGGTCTTGTCCGTCGCAAGCTGGTCGAGTCGCTTCTTGCGGGTCTCAACGGCTTGGGTCGGGTTGAAATCATAGCCGAATACCCATTCGGGGTGGCGGAGGAAAAGAATGGGATGGTTGGCGGTGTCGGCGGTGACGAGCAGGTCGTCGGTCCCGGAAGTAACGCGAACCGCACTATGGCCGGGGGTGTGTCCATGGGCGGCCTCGGCAACAAGGCCGGGAACGATTTCGCCGCCTCCCTTTACGGTGCGGAGCCGGTCGCCCGCCGCGGCAAAGTTCTTCCGCGCGGCATCGAACAGCCCCTGCACCTTGGCGATGTCATTGTCGGGATTTGACCAGAAGTTATATTCGGTCTCAGAAATTACCAACTCGGCCTTCGGAAAACGAGGGAGACCGTTGGCGTCCGAGAAACCATGGAGGTGATCCGGATGGGCGTGGGTGATGAAGATGGTGTCGATATCCTTCGGCTCGAGGCCGAGCGAGGCCAGGGCCTCTGTCTGGAGGCCTCCCTTGGGGCTGCCGCCGGGACCATAGCCCACGTCGATGAGGACATTGCGCTTTCCAACGCGGAACAGAACGGTGTTGATCGGTGCGTCCACATAGTCGGTGGGGAGAAAACTCTGCTCCAGGAGGGTCTTCACTTCCTTGTCGGGCGCGTTGGTGACGATGGTGGGAGTGGCGGGTTCGAGCCGCACGGTGCCATCGCTGAGGACAAAGCCCTGAATGTCACCCACCGTGAAGGGATAGGCGCCAACGGTGCGTGGGGCGATGGGGGCCTTCGAGGTCCGTCCCGCGCATCCAAGGAGCGTTCCGCCCAGCATGCTGGCGGCGCCAAGGACCAGGCCACCTTTGAGCAGGGACCTTCTGTTCAGGGAAAAATCGGAGGACTGAGTCATGGTGGGGTCTCACTTCCTTGCGGGGGATTGCTCTGAGCGCACAATGTTCTTCAGCACCCCCGTTATTCTGCAAGCTGGATTGCGCTCTTTTCCCTCTGCACCGGGCGCCCATCTTGCCATGGTCAGTTGCCATGCGCCGCTTCCTCCTGCTTCTTGCCACGCTTGCGATCACTCTTCTCACTTCCTTCGGATCGATTGCCGCGGGTCAGGCACCAGAGATTGTGCCCGCTTTTGAGGTGATTGGGCTCGCGGATCGCCCGGGTTTGGAACTGGAACTGCTCCGCCAGGCGGCGGAGGCGCGACGGAACATCCGACGTCGCACGAACTCGGACTGGGTCGGCACGGCGACGATCGAGTGGCTGGACGAGCAGGCGTTCCTGGAGCGGACACACTTCCGTCCCGAGAACACGGCCGCGGCGGCGGACTCGGCGGCGGGGGTGATCCTCATCAATGCGGGTGCCTGGCAAAGAAGCCCGAAGGACGAGCGGCAGAAGACCCTCACGCACGAGGTTGCGCACCTGCTGATCGGGAGCCTACCAACGGGGCGCCAGTTGCCGCTTTGGGCAAACGAGGGGCTCGCCATGCACCTCGCCGGGCAGTGGAGCCTCGACGACTACCTCGCCATCGCGCAGGTCCACGCCACGACCGGGCTACCGAGCCTGCACTGGTTGGAAAACGGGTTTCCCGCGGATACCCCCTCGCGTGAGTTGGCGTATCGGACTAGTTATTTGTCGGTGGGGGCCGTGGCCCGTATGGAGGGGGATGACGCGGGGAGCGTGCGGCAGTTGGTGCGTCGCCTGTCGTTCCCCGAATCCGGCATTTCGTTGACTCGGGACCTGCGCGACCCAAACTACGTGAAGCGCGTGGAGGCCGAGGTGTCGGCGAACATCGGCTCCAGATTCAGCGCCGGGGTGATTGCCCTCGTGGGAAGCGGTTTTTTGCTGTTGGTGGCGTCGTTGCTGGTAATCGTGGCCTTCTTCAAGGTCAGGAAGCGCAATGCCGAACGCGTGCGGGAGGAAGAGGACGAGGACGCATGGGCGTCTTCGCTCTCGGATGAGGATGTGCAGGAGATCTACGGGGATCGAGAAGACCGCTGGCGCGGCGACGACGACCGGTAAAAGGATAAGCGCCGCAGGGGGTTACCCTGCGGCGAAAGTTATGCTGCCGTTTGGTCGGGCGACCGCTTAGGAAGCGGGCGTGGTGACCTTGGCCTTCTTGTAGGTGCCGCAAACCATGCAAACGCGGTGACGCAGCTTGGGAGCGCCACAGCTTTCGCAGGGGACGACCTGAATCTGGGTCAACTTCTTGTGTGCGCGGTCCTTTCCCTGGCGGGAACGGCAGTGGCGTCTTCTGGGAACAGGCATCGTGAATCTCCTTCGTTCAAGGGCGGGCAGGTTCCCCGCCACCCCCCCGCACGTCAAGCGCAAATCTGACGCCTTGGCGGGAAAATATTCGGGGCGATCTCGCCCGCGGGACTTGGGCCGAGCGTATCTCCAGATGCCGGGTGTGGGTCAATGGGCCGCAGGGATGCCTCTCCGGCGGCACGTTTCACTTGCCCGACGGCGCCCGCCGGGCTGACTTTCGTTGCCCAACGAAAGGGGACCTGTCACCGTATGTCATCCAGCTTCGGCCATCTTTTCAGAATCTCGACTTTCGGTGAAAGTCACGGCGGCGCCGTAGGCGTCGTGATCGACGGATGTCCCCCGCAGGTTCCCATCACGGAAGCGGAAATCCAGGCGGAGCTGGATCGGCGTCGGCCGGGTCAGTCGAAGATCACCACCGCCCGCGCCGAACTGGACGTGTGTGAGATCGTTTCCGGCGTCTTCGAGGGGCGCACGCTCGGGACTCCCATTTGCATCATGGTGCGGAACAAGGATGCCCGGGCGACCGACTACGAGCCCTTCAAGGACGTCTACCGTCCCAGCCATGCCGACTACACCTACGACGCGAAGTACGGCATCCGCAACTGGCGGGGCGGCGGTCGTGCGTCGGCACGGGAGACGATCGGTCGCGTGGCGGCCGGAGCGCTCGCCAAGAAGGTGCTTCAGCTTCATGCCGGGATCGAGATCCTCTCCTGGGTCTCTCGCGTCGGTCGCATCGAGGCGAACGTCGACGGCGAGAAGCTGACCATGGCGGACATCGAGAAGAACATCGTTCGCTGTCCCGACGATGCGGTGGCGCAGCAGATGATCGACCTGATTTCGAAGGTGAAGAGCAACGGCGACAGCATCGGCGGCACGGTGGATTGCATCGCGCGCAATGTGCCGGCGGGGCTCGGCGAGCCGGTCTTCGACAAGCTGGAGGCGGACCTCGCGAAGGCGATGCTGTCTCTCCCGGCCAGCAAGGCCTTCGAGATCGGCAGTGGCTATGAGGGCACCTACCTGCTCGGCAGCGAGCACAACGACCTCTTCTACAATCCCGGTGATCGCATCGCCACGCGCACGAACCGCTCTGGTGGCGTGCAGGGCGGCATCACCAACGGCGAGTCGATCAACATCCGCGTGGGCTTCAAGCCTGTGGCGACGATCCTCCAGCCCCAGATGACGGTGAACAGCGCTGGCGAGGAAGTGGAACTCATGCCGCGCGGGCGCCATGATCCCTGCGTGCTTCCGCGCGCGGTTCCCATGGTCGAGGCCATGATGGCCCTCGTGCTATGCGACCATCTCATGCGCCAGAAGGCCCTTTCCGGTTCCATCGTCAAGGAGCCCAACCAGGCGACTCCATGAAGTCTGTCGGCGTCCTCGCCTTCCACCCCGCCTTCACGCCCCCGCGGTCAGGCGGTGAGCTTCGTCTATACAACCTGTATAGACGGGTTGCGGATCGTGGATTTCGTGTCGAGCTACTGACGCCAACGTATAGCCACCACGAGCAGGAATTGGTGGCGCACACGCCCAACTTTCAGGAAACACGCTTTCCCAAGACCAGTCTATACAACAAGCTGCATCACCTGAATGACAGGATGATCGGCTTTGCCGAGTGCAGCGGCCTAGTCTCGTCCATCGCGTGCATTCGCCACGAGGCCTTTCGCCGGGAGGCGCAGCGCCTGGCGGAAACAGCGGACGTGCTCACGCAGGCCTATGCGTTCCTCACGCCGCTGATCCCCCACCGGCGCCGCGCGCGACAGCTCCTCGTCTACGATGCGCACAACGTCGAAACCGAACTGGCCCGCACCATGTTCGGCAGCGGATTGAAGGGTCGTGCCGCCACGGCGCGCATCGCCGCTCTGGAGCGGCGCATGTTGCGCGAAGCAGACGTGGTGATGGCGTGCAGCGACGACGACGCGGAGCAGTTCATCACCCAGATGGGCGTCGACCGATCCAAGATCGTGGTGATCCCGAACGGCGTCGACGTGGACGAAATTCGTCCCGCCTCATCGCCGGAGGAACGTGCCGCGGCGCGCGCGCTTCTGGAACTTTCCGACCGCCCCGCCTGTTTCTTCATCGGCAGCTTCCACCCACCGAACATCGAGGCCGTCAACCTCATCATCAGCGAGTTGGCGAAGCCCTATCCCGAGGTCGACTTCCTGATCGCGGGGAAGGTCTGCCAAGCCTTCGAGGGCCAGCCGATTCCGGCAAACCTGCGCCTGCTCGGGCTCGTTAGCGAGGAGCAAAAGCACGCGCTACTGCACGGCTGCGACATCGCGCTGAACACGATGACGTCGGGGAGCGGCACCAACCTGAAGATGCTCGACTATCTGGCGGCAGGGTTGCCGATCCTGTCGACGCCGACGGGCGCGCGGGGGCTTTCGATCGAGCACTGCGTGCAGGCCAACGTGCAGGAACCCGGCGGGTTGCGGACCGGTCTCAAGGACATGCTGGAGGACCGCGCGTTTGCCCGCACCCTAGCGGAGAACGCCCGGCGCCATGCGGTCGAACGCTTCTCGTGGAAGTCCATCGGAGACGACGTGGCCAACGTCTTCGAGGTGCGAACCGGACGTCGCGTGCTGGTGCTCAACGACTATCCGGTGCTCCCCGCGGAGGCCGGCGGTCAGGTCCGTGTTGGCGCCGTGCTGGACAAGCTGGCCGATTCGGGCGCCTCGGTAACCTTGCTGACCCTTTCCGCCAACGGACCGCGCCGGTTCCAGCCGCGCGCGAATCTTGAGGAAATCAACATCCCGCGCTCCTTCTGGCACCGTCGGCTGGACATGCGTCTGAATCGCTGGATGGGGTGCGGCTGCGACGACGCCTCGGCTGCGCTCGTGACCGGATGGCTTTCGCGCGAGTACCGGCGCGCGCTGCGGCGCGAGGTTGCCCGCGCCGATGCGGTCGTCCTCAGCCATCCCTACATGGAACCTGTCAGCCGCATCATTCCGAAGAGCGCGCGTCTATACTACGATTCGCACAATACCGAATTCGCGCTGAAGCAGAAGCTCTACAAGCCGACATTGCTGGGGCGGTTTCTCACGAGCGTGGTAAAGCGGGCGGAGCTTTCCGCAGCACGCCGCGCTGAGGGTGTATTCTGCGTCTCGCAGCAAAACCTCGACGATCTGTCGGGTGTCGTTGCCGACATTTCCGCGAAGGGCTCCGTCGCGCCGAACGGCGTCGATTGCCGCAAGTGCGTGGTGCGCTCACCGCAGGAGAAGCGCGAGATGAAGCGACTCGCCGGGCTCCCGGATGCGCCGCTGGCGGTGTTCCTCGGTTCCGGCCATCCGCCGAATCGCGACGCAGTATGCGTCATTCGCGACCGTGTTGCGCCGATGCTGCCAGGCGTGACCTTCGTCATCATCGGGAGCGTCTGCGGCTGGTTCCACGGCCAGGGGCTCGGCGAGAATGTGATCGCGATGGGACCGGTTGACGGAATGGTGAAGGACTATCTGCTTCAGGGCGCCGACGTGGCGTTGAATCCGATGCTGGAGGGCTCTGGCACGAGCCTGAAACTCTTCGACTATCTTGCGCACGGACTCCCGGTGCTCACCACGCGCATCGGCGCCCGTGGCCTCAGCGATGACGAGCTGAGGTGTCTGGTGGTCGCCGAGGCGGAACAGTTCGCCGACCAGTTGCGGGCCCTGCTGGCAGATCGCGATCGTGTCGCCGAGCTGGCCGCACGCGGCCGGGAACTGGCCGCCAGTCGCTATGACTGGAGCGTGGCACTCAAGCCCTTCGAACGCATCACCGCCTTCTGAGGATCACCCCAGCTTCGTATCCTTCAGGTAAGGCAGGAATGCGGCCTTCACTTCGTTGGGAAGGTCACGAATCATGTAGTCGCTCGAGTTCACGTAAAGCAGCACCTGGTGACCGGAGCCGAGGAGCTTCCCTTCCTCGTTGTAGATCTCGTGCTCGAGCGTCGTGAACTTGCGGTTCACCTTGCTCACGCGAATCTTCACGGTGATCAGCTCGAACTCGCGGCTCTCCATGTTGAACTTATGCTCGATGGAGCGGGTGAGGATGTAGAAGGGCGTGGTCTTCAGGTCGAAACCCGGCATGGCCGTGCGGAAGAACATCTCGCGGACCTTGCCGACCCAGAGCACGTACTGGCCGAAGTAGACGTTCCCGACCGAGTTGGTGTCCTGATAGGTGGCGAGGAAGCTGTAAGTGAACCACTTGCCGTCCCAGCTCCCCTCGGCGTGCTCGCGGACTTCGGAAACCTTGCTGGCGGCGCTGGGGACCGGTTCGGTTCCGTGAAAACCGCCGAGCGGAACCTGGATCGCGTCGAGCATTGAGGCTAGCGCATGGGCGGCGGTGGGTTCGATGCGCTGAATGGCGGCGTGGACTTTCTCCGCGGCCTTCGGATCGAGGCGCTTGATGGCCGATTCGAGGGCCTGCACGGCGACCTCGGCGGCCTTGCCGGACACAGAGGACATCGGTACCGCGTCGGTCGAATCGGGACGCGGCAGCGCCTTCTGAAGGTCATCGACCACGGCGCGGCCCGAGATGACCAGTAGGCCGTGCGCCAGGGGAATGACCGAGCCGACGATCATCGCCAGCCACCATTCGCGGAAGTAGCCGAGCCCGAACAATCCGAGCGAGAACGCCGCCACTGAGAACAGCGTCGCAGGGGAGAAGGCCGCGAACTCCGGCTTCCACATGCTCCGGAAGGCGAAGACCACCGCGTATCCCACCACGAACGACGCATAGAACGACATGAAGTATTCCAACTCGAACCCAAGTGGGATCGAAGCCAGCGCCACCACCGTGACGACGCTGAAGAACAGGAGCGGCGAGCCGAGCACTGAAGGCGGCACGAGCGTCATCACGATGCTTTCGCTCTTGTCGATCAGGTGCTTCGTGTACCAGCGCAGCGCCACATAGCCGCTGTCGAGCGTCGACACGATGCAGAGCACCAGGAAGCTGAAGTAAGAGGCCTTCATCAGCCATCCCATGCCCATCGTGCTGTCCGAAACCACGCGGACAATCGCCGCCTTGGCGTGGAACAATCCGTCGCGCGCGGTATCGGCAAAGACGGCGCCCGGATTGATCGCATGCACTCCATTGGCAACCACCAACGCCATCAGGCCGTGGAAGACGATGATGCCAAGGAACATCATGGAGCCCGCCAGGTACGCGCCGCGGATGCTCCCCTTTTCGCGATGAACCTGGATGGCGCGTTCCCACTGCTGGATATCCATCCACGGACCGACCAGCAGGCCGACGACGATGGGAATGAACAGGCCAAAAAAGTCCAGCGACCAGACGCTCTTCTCGCCATCGTGCAGGCCCCACTGAACCTGGTGCGAGGCGAGCCACTGGCCCGTACCGGCCACCGCGCCGACCATGCAGATCACGATGGCGAAGAGCATCGTCGTGTGACTGAAGCGAATGCGCGAGATGTCGAACTGCTCACCCAGCATCACCGCGGCCCCAAGGATCAACAGCGCCGCCAGCAACACATCAAGGAAGTGGACCTGAAGCGGGACGAACAGGTACTTGAGAATGGCAAAGAAAGTCAGCGAAAGGGCCACGAGTTGGTAGGCCAGGAAGACCCAGCCCATGCCCTTGCCCATTTCGAGGAAGTGCTTCTCGAAGGCACGCCCCTCCGGGTAACGGCGCGCCATGACCTGGGTCAGGGCGCCAAAGAGGAACAACCCGATGGCATTTGGAATGGCAAACCCCAGGAGGCCCACCAAGCCATAGTGCATCGCCATCTGCACGGAGAAAAACAGGCCAAGGCCCCAGGTCCACGAAAGGGCGACTGAGGTTCCCCAGGTAAACGAATGCCAAAGTCCGCGCAACTGTCGCTGCCTCCAGATCGGATTGCCCAAGGGGGCGAAGCGGGAGGCTAGGGAACCTTCCTTCATGCGAACAAGGGGGAAGTGCCCGTCGGGACGGGGAAAACACCGCGACCCGCCGCGCAGGTGGCTCGGCATGGCGACGATTCGGTGACAGCCAGGAAGGGGCGGACCGCCGACAACGGGAACCGATCCTGAAGGGCGTTGCATCGGGGCGCCGAAAAGCAAAAAAGCGGGTCCGCAGATGACGCAGATGGCGCAGATGCGATGGTTTAGGGATGTGCGAGGGGGTACAATCGGTACGATCCGGACACATGGGTGACAGTGCGTGTGCTCGGGTGACGGTCCGGGTGGCCTGTCCGCCCGCCGAAAACATCCCGGAGGGATGACAGCCAGTAGCCGGTGCGTTGAGGCCGCAGAGGCCGACACCACCGGACCGCCGATCACGGGAACCCGACCCTGAAAGGCGTCGCATCGGCAAGGGGCAAAACCAAAAGCGTGACCACAGATTACGCCGATTTCGCAGATTCTCGGGACAAGGCTGGTACTCGGGGAACGAATCCTCCATGTCATCCGTTCGACCACGGAGAACCTCCAATGGCCCCCGCCCGCCGAAAACATCCCGGAGGGATTACAGCCAATAGCCGGTGGTTGAGGCCGCAAAGGCCGACACCACCGGACCG
>WGMQ01000004.1 GCA_016125005.1 bacterium
CACTGAGCATTTCTTGCATGGCAGGGCTCGCCCCTTCAAGTGCTATGCACAGAAAGTGTTAACGTGGACGTCTCGGGCTCCCGGTCAGTGAGCGCGCGGGGCTCAATTCAGCCCGCCAATCTGTCCCGGCAGGGACAATTGATTGTAGCCTGCCAATTCATTGGCGGGAGGCGATCAAGTAGGATATCTCGTGCCGGACGGCACGACTGAGGAGCGCCCGTTCAGGAATGGTCGCGGCGTTGAAGGCGTTCACGGAAATGTCACGGTCCGAGGAGCGCATAGAGGCCCAACTTACCGCCCCGCACGGGGAGGCTGTATAGCAGGTCGCTGACGGTGGGAGGGATCACCTCGCGCAGGAACCCGGCCGCCGAATCGAGGCGGGTAAACAGCTCGCGAAACATGCAGTCGTGGGGATTGTGAAGAAAGTCCTTGTCCATACGCTGACCGAAGCGGGGGGCGCATGAAGTGGCAAGCGGAACAACAGTGCGCGAGGGATGGAATTCTACTGAAGGCAAGGACCCGCATCGCCCCCAAGTCATTGCCCACGATGTCGCTCGGGGCGGAAACTTCCCTCGCCCCGCCCTTCGGCGGGAAGATTGCATGGTACTGTGTGGAGCGAATTCGGCTCCCCAACACCCCATCGAGGTCGTCGAACACGGTCCCATGAGCCAACGACGCGTTTTCATCGGAGTAGCCTGGCCTTACGCCAACGGCGAGCAGCACATCGGTCACATCGCGGGCGCCTATCTGCCGCCCGATGTCTTTGCCCGCTATAATCGTCTCGCAGGCAACCAGGTCCTCATGGTTTCCGGGTCCGACACCCACGGCACCCCGATCACCGTCCGCGCCGAGGAGGAGAAGATCTCCCCCGCCGAGGTGGTTGAGCGCTTCCACCCACTCTTCATCAAGGCCTACCTTGGGCTCGGCATTACCTTCGACCTCTTCACGCACACGGACACGCAGAACCACTGGGACACCACCCAGCAGTTCTTCCTCCGTCACCTGGAGAAGGGCTACCTTTACGCCGACCGCCAGAAGCAGATCTACGACCCGCAGGCCGATCAGTTCCTCCCCGACCGCTTCGTGGAGGGCACCTGTCCGAAGTGCGGCTACGCGGACGCCCGTGGCGACCAATGCGACAACTGCGGCGCCACCTACGAGGCCGTCGACCTGCTCAAGCCGCGCTCCAAGCGCACCGGCAACACGAACCTTGAAGTCCGCGAGACCGAGCACTTCTTCCTCGACCTCGGCAAGCTCAACGAACCGCTGATCGACTGGATTCGCACCTCCGACCAGGAGCACTGGCGCCCCAACGTCCTCAACTACACGCGGACGCAGCTGGAAGCGCGCACGCTCCGTGGACGACCGATCACCCGCGACATGTCCTGGGGCATCAACATCCCCGTCGAGGGCTATGACTCCAAGCGTATCTACGTCTGGTACGATGCGGTGATCGGCTATTTCAGCGCCGCGCGCGAGTGGGCCACGCTCACCGGCGAGCCGGACGCCTGGCGCCTCTGGTGGCAGAACGCCGACGCGCGTTCCTACTACTTCATCGGCAAGGACAACATCCCCTTCCACACGATCATCTGGCCCGCGATGCTGCTCGGCTATGGCGACGTGAATCTCCCCTACGACGTGCCCGCCAACGAGTACCTGAACATGGCCGGCCGCAAGTTCAGCAAGTCGCGCGGCAACGTGATCTCCATCAACTCCGTGCTGGAGCGTTATCAGGCCGATGCGTGGCGTTACGCGCTGACCGCGCTCGGGCCGGAAGGCAACGATGTGGACTTCACCTGGGACGACTTTGTCGACCGCGTGAACGGCGAGCTGGTGGCCAACTGGGGCAACCTGGTGAACCGCATGTTGAGCTTTGCCTACAAGCGCTTCGAAGGCCGCATTCCCGAGCCCGGTCCGCTTCAGGACGAGGACCGCGCGCTGCTGGATGGGATTCGAGCAGGGTTCGATTCGGTCGGTTCGCTGTTCGGCGCCGTCAAGCTGCGGGCCTCCGCCATCGAGCTGGCACGCCTTAGCACGCTGGCCAACGGCTACATCACGGCCACCGAGCCCTTCAAGGTCGTGAAGACCGATCCCGCGCGGGCCGCGACGATTGTCTATACAGCGCTCCAGGCCATCGAATGGCTCTCGATCCTCTGGTCGCCGATCCTCCCCCACAGCTCGCAGAAGGTGCGCGAGATGCTCGGGCACGAGGGCCAGCTCTTCGGACGCCAGTACACCGAGACCGTGAAGGACGCCCGTGGCGAGCACCTGGTGCTGCGTTATGATGGCACGGCGGCGGTGGGACGCTGGGAAGCGACGACGCTCCCGGCAGGCCAGGCGCTCCGCGAGCCCGCGGCGCTCTTCACCAAGCTGGAGCCGGACACCGCCGCCCGCGAGGCCGGCGAGGTCAGCGCCTCCTAAGCAAGCAACCCCGCCCTGGTCAGCTTCTCCCTAAACAGTTCCAACGACCGAAGCCCGCGCTCGTCGAGATCATACTCGATGGCGCGGGTCAGGTAGTGGCGCAGGCCCTCGCGTCCGCCAGCAGCAGCGATTTCGGCAAGACTAAGGCGCGACAGAATCTGTTCGGTCGATTCGGCGCCACGACGGCGCGCGCGGTCGAACGCCGCCTCCTCCTCCGGTGAAAGCACCACCTCCGGCCGCGCCCACCATGCGGCGAACACAAACGGGAGACCCGTCAGTTCCTTCCACGCCGCTCCCAAATCCACCCGGTACGGGAAGGCGTGCTCCCACGCCAGCGCCGTGTCGCCAATAACCAGCAGCGCGTCGTGACGATCAGCCCGCCAGTCGAAGTCCGGCACCAGTGGCCGCTCGGAAAGATCGAACTCGGGAGCGATGGCGAGGTGCTCGCGACAAAGGACGCGCAGCAGCGCGGAACTGCTGAGGGAAGCGCGATCGAGCAGCACCGTGCGGATGTCAGCAATCGGGACCTTGCTGCAAAGGGCGACGCTGCGCACCGGCCCATCGCTTCCAATCATGGCGCCGGGAACGATGCGGTAGCCGCAGCGAAGTCCTTCGAAGGTGGAAACAATGGCCAGATCCACCTCGCGGCGTTCGAGCAGCACGCCCAATTCACGCGGTGTGGCACGACGCCAGAGGCGCTGGGGAAAGGTCTCATCAAGCCCCTCCAACAACGGCAGCACGTTGAGATAAGGGACGATTCCGAGGCGAAGTTGACTGGTCATTTCCGGTGAGCGCACTCCTGTTGCCATCACCGGGCAAGCAGGAAGTCTGCCGCTCTGTGGTCGCCTCTCAGCGCAGGATCTCGAAGCTCTGGTGGCTCGGCTCGCAGACAATCCACTCCAGGACGATGTCCGCCACGTGCCCCATGATGGGACCTCGGTAGAGATCTGTCAGGAACTCTGTCAGGATGATTTCGTCCGCCTCGGCATAGATTTCCACCGTGCCGTCCCGCAGGTTCCTCACCCAGCCGCCGACGCGATGGCGCGTGGCTGCCTCCCGCGCGAACACGCGGTACCCGACCCCCTGAACGCGTCCCTTCACGATACCGCGGAAGGCGTTGGGCAGACTTGTGGGTGTGCTATTTCGACCTTCTCCCGATCCCTTCTTCATCGCCCTCGTAAACCTTTGTCGACCGATTGACTGGACCGGCCCCGTGAAAACGATGTTTAGGGGGAGGCAGTGCCCCCCGTCAATCCTCGTCATGCGTCGAGAATCGGCGATTCACTTCTTCCTCCAACCCGTACTTGCGCAGCCGGTATCCGAGCGTCCGCCGCGTGATATTGAGGATCCGAGCCGCGCGGGTGCGATTGCCGCCGGTTTTTTCCAACGCCTGCATCAGGCAGTTGATCTCGATCTCCTCCAGCGACGCATCGCCGACCGCCGCCGCGGGATTCGCCGCGACCCGGATACCGTTTGCCGCATAGTCCTGCACCGCCACCGGAAGATCCGCCACGTCGATGGTGGTCCCGTCGGCCAGCACGACCGCGTGCTCGATGGCGTTCTCCAATTCGCGGATGTTCCCGGGCCATGCGTAGTTATTGATCGCCTCCAGCGCCGCGGGCGTGAAGCGCATCGCCGCGCCGGCCGCAAAGCGATGGAGGAAATGGTTGATGAGCGCCTGCAAGTCCTCGCGGCGCTGGCGGAGCGGAGGCAGTTCCAGCGGTACCACGTTGAGGCGATAGTACAGGTCCTGGCGGAACTCGCCTGATTCGATCATCTTCTCCAGCGGACGATTCGTGGCGGCGATCACCCGCACGTCCACGCGCCGCGTCACCGATTCGCCGACGCGCTGCAGCTCGCCCTGCTGGAGCACCCGTAGCAGTTTCACCTGAAGCGCCGGTGTGACTTCACCCACCTCGTCCAGCAGCAGCGTCCCGCCATCCGCAGCGGAAAACAGGCCCTCGCGATCCGCGGTGGCGCCGGTGAAGGAACCCTTCACGTGGCCGAACAGTTCGCTCTCCAGCAGGTTCTCCGGCAACGCCCCGCAGTTGATCTTCAGGTACGGCTTGTCGGCGCGCGGACTGTTGGACTGGACCAAGTCGGCCATGACCTCCTTGCCGGTGCCGCTCTCGCCACGCAACAGGACCGAGGCACTGCTCTTCGCCACCTTGAGCGCCTTGCGATAGACCGCCTGCATGGCGGGGCTGGCGCACTCGATGCCGAGGCCATGCTGCATCGCCGCCGCCGCCGCGTCCCGCGCCGGAACTGGCGAAGGCCGCGTGGCCGCCTGCTTGTCCTCGCGGTCGGGAGAGCCACCCAGGAGCCTCTCCAGCAGCGGCTTCAGGTCCTCCTCCGCGCTGATGGGCTTCTCCAGATAATCGACCGCCCCCCGCTTCATCGCCTCGCGCGTGGTCTCCACGGAAGCGTAGGCGGTCATCAGGATCACCTCGATCCCGGGATCGATCTGCTTGGCGCGCAGCAGGATCTCCAGCCCATCCATACCGGGCATCCGCAGGTCCGTCAGGAGCACATCGAAGCGCGAGGCCTTGAGTTCAGCGAGAGCCTGCGAGGGCTCGGAAACCGCCTTGGCCTCATAGCCCGACCGCTCAAGACTCCGCGCCAGCAGCGCAGCCATCTTCACTTCGTCATCAAGGATCAGGATGCGACCAGCCATCGCGCAGCGCTCCGGGAGAATTGAGCATCATTGGACGCCCCGGAACGGGTGGGCGCAATAGGACGATGTGGGAGGAGGGTCTGTCGTCTCCGAGAGGATTCGAACCTCCGACCCCAGATTTGGGAAAGGACGGGCGGGGTCCGATAAAGCGACACTCAGCCACCCAAGGGTACGCTTGATGGCGCGCCCTGCTGCCGCGCAGCATACACCGACAACCGGGGAGTCAAGCTGTCGCGGAGCGGCCCGTTCACTAATCAAGTTCCTTGGCACGGTTGGGCTTTGCCCTGTATGCTTGTTCAACCTCATCCATCTTCTGAATCATGAATTCGAACCGGTGCTCAAGCAATATGCGCTCTCCAATTGAGGAAGCGGTCGGTGAAAGCTCTTCGAGCATTTCCTTCATTTTCAGCAAGTCTGAGGTGTTCTCGCGCTGTCTTGTCGGCGAAGTATCGTCGTCAAGCGCGACGAGCATTCGGCCCCATGCTCTCCCAAGCTTCTCTTCGGGGGTGGGGATGGAAGACAATGGCGGCGGTGACAAATCCCGGAGTTCAAGTTGACCTGTCTCAGGGAAAAAAATGATGACTTGATGATCGCCCCACTGGGGGAAATACAGGTGGTAACTTTGCTTTCGACCGACAGATACGGTACCTGTCGAAATGAGCAGAAGCATCGCTCCGCACCCGAGAAAGAAGGCGGCCATCGTTGGGAGTAGTCGACCAAGCTTTACCATTCTCACCTCTCCGATCAACTGCATTGCGGCATTGAATTCGCCCTGAAAGCGGACCGGCGTCTCTAGTGTCCCAACCGCGGCGAAACGCCCTCTGCCTACAACAGGAAAGTGAGTCGAGCCCGGGAACCGATGTTTCTCGCCAGCAGCACTAGGCGTGGAAACGGCTGTGCTTTTGGACGGTCCTGCGGCTTGATGGAACCACGCCAGCAAGGTTGGCGATTCCAAGCAGGAGCCAAGGAAATGGCCAAGTGTACCAAGAACCAGACCGAAGTTGAGCAGGTGATCGAACCCGCCAACGAGTCCACCGATTACCTCATCGGAGGCTTCAACCGCGGCAGGACGGAGGCCCTCATGTGCGACATAGACGACCAGTGGGAGTCCAAGAAGACCATCGCTGCTGCTCTGCTGGCCGACCTTGAATCGGGCAAGGCTGCCTAACTTGGCGTGGCTTTCTCTGGTCGCCTGAGCGCTGCAATCAACGAGTTCGAAGAAACTGTGGCGGTCAAGCCGGTCGGTCAAATCGCAGGGCACCGCTCTCCTGCACGCCGATGCCCTCAGGAGAGGACTACGCTTCCACAACCTTGGTGCCAGCAATGTGATCGTGGAGGCACCGCCGATCCTCGCTGAAGATCCACAGTACATTCGCGATCCCGAAAAGTCCCCCCACGCAGGGAATGTAAGCGATCAGACCGATGAGGAAGTATCGGAGAACAACCAGCTTCCCAAAGGGCACCCGGTTTCCATCCATATCGACGATCCTGGTCTTTACCAGCAACTTGCCAATCGTCTGACCTCTGGTCGCGAGAAGATAACCGTGGAGAATCAGGAACACTGCATATCCCCAGACCAAGAAACCAACCTGCTCGCCGAGAGTCAGCGACTCCCCCCTCATCCCCCTCTCAAAAACGCCGAAGGCGATCATGATCGGCACGGTAAGCGCCAATGCGATGATGCTATCGATCATAGCACCACAGAAACGCTTCCATCGACTCGCCAGTTGCTTCTTTTCTGAGTTTTCCATGTCTTTGATCCTCCACGCATTATCTCTAGGAACCGCCGCGCAGTCCCGCTGATCCACGTGCTTCCCGACCTAGAGTCGCCTCAGCAGGTGGACAAGGTGAGTTGCGGGTACAGCAGTCCGGATTTGGGCGCAATCGTTCACTGTTGAGATCACGATAATCGACGACAATGTCTCGGAGGGTGACGATTCGCTTGGCGTCTCCGAGAGGATTCGAACCTCCGACCCCAGGTTTAGGAAACCTGTGCTCTATCCAGCTGAGCTACGGAGACGCACCGCCGCGATTTACTCGGCAGGCGGCGGTGCCGTGCAAGCGCAAAGCGGATTCCGGCCAAGGACTCCTTGCAGTCCGCCCCCGCGCGAACCATACAATCGCTCGCGAAATCGAAAACTTACTGGACGGTTCCCATCATGAAACTACTCGAACGCGCCCGATTGCTGCAGGAGCTCACACTTCTTCCCGCCGACGCCGATCTGGCGGCGGTCGTTGCCGGTGCCGAGTCCGGCGAGGTCGACGCCGAGGTGGCACCCGCGACGGCTCTGCTCGTCGCCGCTGGCGTCGTGCTGACCGTCGGACCCGACGACCTGAGCAAGGCCGAGGACATCCCCGCGATCATCCGGCGGTTTCAGGCCTTCTGTGGCAATATTTTCAAGGTGACCGACATCAAGGTCGAGTCCCTCGGCGTGGTGGAGCTGGACTCCAAGGACATGCTGGGCGACGACCCGGACCTCGGTGAGGAGTTCACGGTCGAGGAGGAGACCATCGGCGTCACCATGACCATCGATGGGAAGGTCTACGAGTCCGAGGTGACGCGCCTGGATGACATGATCGACCTGGGGTTTGTGAATGACCTTCAGGACCACCTGGACGAGATGGGGGAAACGCGCCAGATCTGTCAGTTGGTCGAGTGGATGGAGGACGACCCACGCTTCCTCTTTGCTGATCCGGCGAAGGTTGAAGAGGCCGAGTCGCGCGAGATCATCACGGCTCCGGACTTCGAGGACGAGGATTGACGGGGAGTTAGCCCGCAGAAAAATCCGACCACAGATGGCGCAGATCTGACCGATTCTGTGGAGTTCAGGGCACAGGGGGATGCCGATCCTTCCGCTTTGTCCGTTGGGTCTTTGCTGCTTGGTGTCCGACCGGCTTGGTGGCATGGCCAAGTGCCCCGGATTCTATTTTGCTCAGCCCTCTGGGCTCCTTCCCGACCTATCCCCGTTGCGGCATCTTTAGCAGTGTTGCGCGGGTGAATTCATCCCTTGCGTGTCTGGCCCTGATTTCTCTAGCTCTACCAAACCGGATGCGGCGGGCTTGGTCGAATGTAACGGCCTTTCCCCTCCGCGGGGACTCTCCAGTGACGAGGTACCGCCGAACTTGAAGACAATCGCCAGTCTGTTTCTCTCGGGCGCACTTGCCGCTATTGTCGCCCATGCGCCTGCTGCCGAGTCCACTTTCGTTCCCAAGATCCCCATCATGGAGGTCGGCGACCTCCGCCCCGGGATGACCGGCTACGGCCTGAGTGTCTTCGAAGGCTCGACGCCGCGAAAGTTCAATATCGTCATCAAGGGCGTCCTGACCAACCGCTTCGCCGGCAGCGACATGATCATCATCGAGAGCGATGATCCCATCATGAAGGACATCGGCGGCGTCGCGGGCATGAGCGGCAGTCCGATCTTCGTGGACGAAAAGCTGGTGGGTGCCTTTGCCTACGGCTGGGGCTTTAGCGTGCGTCCGGTCAACGGCGTGACACCGATCCGCGAGATGATGAAGGTCATGGACCTGATCACGACGGAATCGAAGGTCTCTCCGGACGAACTGCCCACGTCGCTGGCGGGCTGGGAGTCGGCGCGGCGCGAGTTGGCGCGTACCTTCCCGCCGCTGCCGACCCGCGACTATGCACGCACCGAGCTGGAGAGCATCGGCCTGGAACCGCCCGACGCGGGCGCCGACACGGTGACTTTCCAGCCACTCGGGACACCACTTCTTTCCAGTTCGCAAAGCCCTCTCGTGATGGGGCAGCTTGAGAAGATGTTTGCCGGTACGTCGCTCCGTCCCGTGATGGCGGGGATGCAGGGCGGCGCCATGGGCGACGCTCGTGGCCGCGATCTGCCGGACCTGAAGGTCGTCAATGGTGGCGCGCTGAGCGTCATCATTGCGGAAGGCGATCTGGCACTGGCGGGTCTCGGCACGACGACCTATGTGCAGGACGATCGGCTGGTGGCCTTTGGCCATCCCATGATGGGCTCCGGCGCCGTCGACATACCGATTGCCGTCTCCGAGGTGCTGACCGTGATCCCGACGGTGGCACGTCCCTTCAAGGTGGGCAACGCGTTGAAGACAGTTGGTGCCCTGCGCCAGGATCGTCTCCCCGCCGTGGGTGGAAGCCTCTCGGCCGCGCCGCCCGTTCTGATGCCGCTGAGCGTCCACATCACGGCGCCAGAGTCGAAGCTGGACCAGACCTTCAACTATCGTCTCTGGAACGACCGGAGCATGATGCCCCAAATCTCCATGGTCTGCGTGCTGGAGTCGCTGGACAAGGTACGCATGGGCGGTCCGATGGGGATGGACATGAGCTATACGATCACGCTCAAGAACGGGCGCACGATCAGCGCGACCGAGTACATGTCCGGCGACATGTTCCTCAGCATGATGGCGGCGATGGGTATGGCGGAAACGCTCGACATCATGGCGAACAATCCCTTCAAGGCGCCCGGCGTGGAAAGCGTCGCCGTCGATATTCGCTTCGGCGACCGGGACAAGATGATGGTCTTCGACCGGGTGACCAAGCGGCTTCCGAACAAAATCGAGCCAGGCGACTCGGTACAGCTCGACCTGCGCTATCAGCGTTGGCGCAAGGATCACGTCGATCTTCCCGTGAAGGTGCAGCTCCCCAAGAGCCTACGCGCCGGGAGCTATACGCTGCGCGTGATGGATGGACGTGAGCGGCTGCAACTCGAATATACAAATCGCCCAGAGCTGCGTCGCATCGATAGCTACGACCAGTTGGTTGAGGCACTTCAGCCGAACTTCCCAGGCAACCAAGCCTACGTCGTGCTGCTTTCCAACGAGGGACGCCAGACGATGGACGGCAAGGTTCTTTCCTCCGTGCCGACCTCGATCGCGATGGCCACGCAGGCGACCTCGCGCCGCCCGGACGCCCAGGGCACCGCGCCCGGCGCCATCGTGTGGGAGAGCAAGATCCCGGTCGATGGGATGCTGCTTGGCGGCACCACCGTCACCCTTCAAGTCGAAGAACCGACCCGCCCCTGAGCTGTATAGATTGATAGACACTCGAATCCATTGCACACCACCACACAGGATCAAGTCGCCAACATGAAGACATCCCGGTTCCTGGCCTCAATGATTACAGCCGCGCTCGGCTTTGCCGCGGGCTCCGCCACGGCAGCCACCACGAGTCAGGTCATCGACGATCTCGTGGTGGATTTCGCCAGCGGTGACTATACGACGTCGACGCTGACGCAGGACGGCTACATCATCCCGCCGATCGAGCGCCTTCGCCTGGCGACCATCGACACGGAAATCGCCTGGGATGTCGTCGAGAAGGGCGACACCCGCTATGTGGCGACGGGACACGAGGGGAAGGTCTTCAGCCAGAAGGGCAACGAGGAGGCGAAGCTCCTGACGAGTTTCTCCGAGCCGGAACTCTATACGCTCGCCGATTCGGCCAAGCACGGCCTCGTGGTGGCGGCAAGCCCCGGCGGCAATCTATACAAGATCGACGACAAGGGCACGACCACGTCGCTGGCGAAGCTCGGCGCCGAGATGATCTGGGACCTGGAGCCGCAGGGCGATGACCTGCTGGTCGCGACCGGTACCCCCGCGACCGTCAGTGTGGTCGACGCGAGGGGAGTCGGCTCGGTCCGCGCCAAGTTCGAGAAGCCCCAGAACGTGCTCGACATTGCACCGGTCCCCGGCAGCAAGGACGTTGTTGTGGCAACGCAGGGCCCAGGCCTCGTGGCCCGCGTTTCCCCCGAAGGTTCTGTAAGCGTCCTGGTCGATCCGCAGCAGGAGGAAGTGCGCCGTGTGGCGGTCGGACCCGATGGCTCGATCTACGCGGCCATCAACGGCGTCCGCTCCCCGGGGGAGAAGTTCCTCGGTGTCGGCGCCAAGCCCGCGCCCGGCGGTGGCGGCAACAACAAGCCCCGGCCGGAGAGCTTTATCATCCGCATTCATCCCGACGGGTTTGCCGAGGAGTGGTGGACCTCTCCCGAGTCGCCGATCCATGACCTGTCCGTCCGTCCCGATGGTTCGCTGCTGGTGGCCGCCGGGATGAAGGGCGCCGTCATGGGCGTGACGCCCAATCGTGACACGCTGCGCCACGGCGTCGCCGACGAGTCGATCGTCACGCGCCTCGCTCCCGCGAAGGACGGCGGCGTGCTGGCGCTGACCGGCGCCGAGGCATCCATCTGGCGCATCAATCCGGAGAAGTCTGCCTCGGGCGAGTTCGTCTCCAAGGTCTACGACGCGGCCGGTTCTGCCCGCTGGGTCCGCGCCCGACTTCTGGCCGAGGCCGGCAAGGGCGGCGTTCGCATCGCCTTCCGCGAAGGAAACACGCAGGAGCCCGACGACACCTGGAGCGAATGGGCCGGTCCGTCGGACGCGCTTGCCGACTCGATCCAGATCCCCGGAGGCTATGCGCGTTTCTTCCAGTACAAGCTCTTCCTGGATGCTGCCACGAAGGAGGCGCAACCGCGCGTCGACAAGGTGACCGTCTACTACACGTCGCCCAACGTGGCCCCGCGGCTCAACGAGGTGAAGGTCGAGGCGCAAAAGCCGAAGGAACCCGCCCAAGCCGCCGCGGCACGCGGCAAGTACGACGTGACCTGGAACGCCGTGGACCCGAATGGCGACTCGCTCGTGGCGAACGTCTATCTCAAGCCGCTCGCCAGCGGTGCCCGGTCACTGATCGCCGAGGATGTGGCGGACGGCCGCCTCCCCGTCGATTCACTCTCCCTCCCGGACGGGCGCTACCGCTTCGATGTGGTCGTGACCGATGCTCCGTCGAATCCGCTGGGCACGGAGGCATCCGTCGAATTCTCCAGCCCGGTGGTCCTTTTCGACAACAATCCGCCTGCGATGACGCTGCAAAGCAGCACACGAAAGGGCGACACCGTCACGATTCGCTTTACGGCGCTCGACTCCGCGAGTGTGATCGCGGGCGCCGAGTGGCGCACGGGCACCAAGTACCCGCGCCCGCTCGCCTCCGACGACGGGGCACTTGATTCGCCCTCCGAGTCGTTTACGCTCACTCTCAGTGGCGAGGATGCCAAACCCGGCACCTTGCTCATCATTTCAATCGGCGACGAAAATGGCAACCGAAGCTTCCGAGACATCATCGTCGAATAAGCGCAACACGACGCTGCGCGAGCGCCTGGCCCGGGCCGACCCGAGCCTGACCGTCCCCGCCAGCGTTGCGGTCGCGGAGCTTCCACCCGGCGTTCGCATCTCCCACGTCATGAGCGGCTCGCTTGGCGAGCGCGGCGGGATCCTCGTTGGTGAGAAACTTGTCTCCATCAATGGCAAGCCGATCCGCGACACCGTGGACTTCTACTTCCACGGCGCCGATGACCGGCTGACGATCGCGATGGAGGACGCCGCGGGGAATCCGCGCAAGGTCTCCATCCGCAAGGAGACCCCGGAGGACCATCTCGGCCTTGAGGTCGAGCAGTTCACGACCCAGCACTGCGGCTGCGCCTGCGTGTTCTGCTTCGTGCATCAGCTCCCCGACAACATGCGCAAGTCCCTCTATGTGAAGGACGAGGACTATCGCCTCAGCTTCCTCCAGGGCTCGTACATCACCGGCACGAACCTCAAGGACTCGGACCTTGAGCGCATCGCCTCGCAGCGTCTCTCACCGCTGTATATATCGACCCACGCCATCGACGAGGACGTTCGCAAGTACCTGCTTGGCCTGAAGAAGGCGCGCCCCATCATCGAGGTGCTCCAGTTCTTCAAGAAGCACCGCATCCAGATGCACTCGCAGATCGTGCTGTGCCCCGGAGTCAACGACGGCGCCGAATTGGATCGCACGCTCGACACGCTCCTCTCCTTCCATCCCACGGTGCAGAGCATCGCCATCGTGCCGCTCGGCATGACGAAGTGGCGCGACGGGCTCCCGGACCTCAAGCCGGTGGACCGTACCTACGCCAAGGCCTTCCTAAAGGGCCTCAAGCCGCGCCTCGCGGCCATCGAGAAGAAGTTCGGCCATCCCATCGCCCTCCTGGCCGATGAGTGGTACCTGATCGCGGGCCTCAAGCCACCGAGCTACACGCGGTACCCCGACCTCCCCCAGCTGGAAAACGGCGTGGGCATGGTCTATCATTTCTACAAGGACTTTGCCGAGGCACGCAAGGCGCTGCCCGCCAAGCTGCCCCGCCCGTGGCGCGTCGCCGCCGTGACCTCCACCCTGAGCCCCCCGGTGCTGGAGAAGATCATCGAGCTTTGCCACCAGTGCGAGGGCCTTCGTATAGATGTCTATCCAACCGTCAACACGGTCTTTGGCGAGACGATCCACGTCACGGGCCTGCTGACCGGCTCCGACATCGGCAAGACGATCAAGCACGCCCCGTTCTACGACCAGTATCTGCTCCCCGGCAATTGCCTGCGGAAGTACGACGAGCGCTTCCTCGACGACCTGACGCTTTCGGACCTGCGCCAGCAAACCGGCAAGCTCATTACGCCGGTGCTGGGCGGTGCGCTGGACTTCGTCGAGACGATCCTTGAACAGGCCATCGGCGCCGAACACCGTACCCCCGGCGACCACGTCTTCCTGAAGAAGCACTGGGCCAACAGCTAACCCCCGCGGAGCAATCCCTCATGGCCGACAAGACCCCGAAGAAGGCCGTGAAGGCCGGGCCCAAGCTCCTCTCCGGCGGCAACCCGCAGATCGCCAAGGCCGACGGCGACGAGCCCGTCCAAGCCTACATTGCCGCCATGCCGGGTTGGAAGGGTGACGTCGGGCGCCAGCTCGATGCCCTCATTGTCCGCACGGTCCCCAACGTGAAGAAGGCGGTCCGATGGAACACCCCGTTCTACGGGGTCGAAGGCAGCGGCTGGTTCATCGCCTACCACTGCATCACGCGGTATGTGAAGGTGACCTTCTTCCGCGGCGCCTCGCTGACACCCGTCCCGCCCATCGAATCGAAACAGAAGGACGTGCGCTACTTCCACATCCACGAGGGCGACCAAGTGGACGAGAAACTGCTCGCCAGTTGGATCAAGCAGGCGGCGGAACTTCCCGGTGCGGATTGCTTCTGATCGTTACCCCTCAACCAGCGCCTGCAACCGATCCAGCACCTGCTCGTTGAAGGTCGAGCAGAGAGGGCGCATCTTCGCGGCCATCTCGGGGCTTTCGAATTCCTGATCCCAGGAGAGGTGCGTCCCTTCGCCCTCGACGGTCAACGTCACCGTCAGTCGAAACCAAGGGTTGGGGAGGTGCTCGATCACGATGCGGGAGTGCGGCACCACCTCGCGGATGATGCTTTCGTTGGGATAGTCGACCCCGTTGGGTCCGTGCATCACGAAAATCCAGCGACCCTCTGGCTTAAACTCGAAAATCTCGAACGTGTTTCGGAAACCGTTGGGGCCCCACCACTGGGCGAGCAGTTCCGGACGCTCGAACGCCGCAAAAACCGCCGCGGGGCTCACTGCCAGCACCCGCTCGTTGTGGGCGACGGCGCTTTCAAGGTTCACATCGGACATCGTGAGTGGCTCCTCACTGGGCGGGATAGTGGAGCTTGTCCGGTGAGTCCGCAGGGAAGTCAAGACCGCTGCTCGTCCGCTTCATCCTTGCGCCCAACGGGCTGTCCGCTTGCATTGGCGACGTCGTTACCTTGCTGTCAGGATCCCCCCGTGTCGCTGCTTGCCGATCTTCGGATACTATACAACATGGCGCTGCGTCCCGTTCGGGGCCGCACGCACCAGGAGCGGCTCGATAGTTTCTATTCGGGCCAGGCCCAGGGCTATGACGACTTCCGTCGGCGTCTGCTGCATGGTCGCGAGGGCCTCTACCGGCGCCTGGCGGCGAATCCCGCCGACGTGTGGGTCGACATGGGGGGCGGCACCGGCGCCAACCTGGAGAACATTGGCAAGGGTATCCATGCGTGGAAAAAGGTCTATCTGGTGGACCTGTCCCGTTCCCTGCTGGGCGTGGCGCGCGAGCGCGCGAAGGCCCGCGGCTGGACCAACATGCAGGGAGTCGAGGCGGATGTCACAACCTGGGTCCCCGCCGAGGGACTCGGCTCGGCCGACGTGGTCACCTTCTCCTATAGCCTGACCATGATCCCCGATTGGTTCGCAGCGATCGACCAGGCGGAACGGCTCCTCAAGCCCGGCGGCATGATCGGTGTGGTGGACTTCTACGTCTCGCGCAAGTTTCCCGCCGCCGGCATGAAACGTCACGGCTGGTTCACGCGTACCTTCTGGCCCAACTGGTTCGCCATGGATAATGTGTTCCCGAGCGCCGACCATGTGCCGTACCTGCATAACCGCTTCGAGCGGGTCCACTTCGCGGAGCGCGTCGGTGGGATTCCCTACATCCCGGGCTCTCGGATGCCGTACTATCAATTCATCGGAAGAAAGCGGGACACGGCAGAATGAGCTTCGAACAGATCGAGATTTCCCACGGCGCCACCAAGGCGCGCATCGCCCCCGGGCGTGGATCCATCGCCACCAGTTGGTCCGTGGACGGGCGCGAACTCTTCCATCTGGACGAACGGAGCTTCAACGATCCGAAGAAGAGCGTCCGTGGCGGCAACCCGTTCCTCTGGCCGTTTGCCGGTGCCCTTGAGGGGGGCCGGTTTATCGAGGCTGGAACAGAGATCCACCAGCACGGCTTCGCCCGCGAGAAAGCATGGACCATTGAGGCGCAGGGAGCGGCGACGCTCGTGTTGTCGCTCGAATCGGACGCGAGCATGCAGGCCCTCTTTCCGTGGGACTTCCGCATGGTCCAAACCTTCGAGGTGAGCGCGCGGCGTCTTTCCATCACGCTGGTGACGGAGAATCGCTCGCGGCGCGCAATGCCGGTGGCACCGGGCTGGCATCCCTACTATCCCATCGCGAACGCGGCGAAGCCACAGGTCTGCGTCGACCTGCCTGGCTTCCGCCACGCGCCCTTTGCCGATCCTGCCGGCACGTTCAACTTTGGCGTCGAGAGCAACGGGACCAACGCCTTCGACTTCCAGCTCGAGGACCGGCGATTCCGCATGGCCGTCAGCCCTAATATTCAGTGGTATCAGTTCTGGTCCCTCCCCGGCGAGGACTTCATCTGCGTCGAGCCCTTTGGTGGCCCGCCCAACGTCATCAACACCCGCCGTACAGAGCGCATCCCCCCCGGCGGGCGCGCCCTGCACTGGATGTCACTCGAACTCCTCTAAGGCGCCCTCATGGATTCGGTCACGCTGGCCGTCTTCGTGTTTGTCTATACAGGGATGATCTTCGGCGGCTTTCGCGGCCTCGCGCTTGACCGCACGGGGATCGTGCTGCTGGGTGCCATCGCGATCCTGGCCACGGAACGCCTGACGCCGACCGCCGCCTGGGCTGCCGTGGACTTCCCGACGATCGGGCTCCTGTTCGGGCTCATGGTGATCTCCGCCCAGTTTCGCCTCGGCGGGTTCTATACGGCGGTGGCTCGCCGCCTGACCGCAGGCGCCAGTTCTCCCGGAGTCTTCCTCGCCCAGTTGCTCGCCATTTCCGCGGTGCTGTCCGCGCTGCTTGCCAACGACATCATCTGCCTCGCGCTGGCGCCGGTCGTCATCGAAATCGCCGCGGCGCGCCGACTCAATCCGATGCCCTTCCTGATCGGCCTCGCTTGTTCCTCCAACATCGGTAGCGCTGCGACGCTGATCGGCAATCCGCAGAACATGCTCATCGGCCAGTTGCTGAAGCTCCCGTTCCTGCCCTACCTGCTGGCCGCCACGGTCCCCGTTGCCATCGGGCTGGTGGCCTGCTGGGCGATCATCTGGTTGCTGTATAGACAACGGTGGGACGGCTCGCTGGAGATTCCACCGGTCGAGCGTCAGCCGTTCGACGCATGGCAGACAACCAAGGGAGCGCTGGTGCTCGCGGCGCTGGTGGTCTTCTTCCTGTGGCCCGCGGTTCCGCGCGAGGTCGCAGCCCTGGGCGCTGCGGGCCTCCTGCTCCTGAGCCGCCGCATGGCATCGCCGCGATTCCTGTCGCTGATCGACTGGAACCTGCTCGTGCTTTTCATTGGTCTCTTCATCGTCAACCATGCGCTGGCGGAGAGCGGAATGCTGGGTCACGCGGTCGAGTGGCTGCGCGCCAACAACGTCGACCCGAACCACGGCGGCGTCCTGTTTTGGAGCAGCGCCGTGCTGTCGAATCTCGTCTCGAACGTCCCGGCGGTAATGCTGCTGCTTCCGTCGACGTCGCATCCGCAGGCGGGGCTGATCCTGGCGCTGGCGAGCACCTTCGCCGGGAACTTCATCCTGGTGGGGAGCATCGCCAACATCATCGTGGCCGAGCAGGCGGCGCGGCTCGGAGTGCGCTTCAGTGCCCGCGAGCACGCCTGCGCAGGCATCCCCATCACGCTGGCAACGCTGGCGATCGCGGCGCTGTGGCTGTTCGTGGCCTAAGGCTGGACCCGGTCGCTGGTCCGCCAGAGGTCGCCATCGCTGATGGTCCCGTTCGTCGGATCGTAGCGCGTCCAGTCATAGCCCGAGGCGGTGTTCTCCCAGGGACGAGCGTCGGCGCCGGGGTAGAACTCGATGTTCTCGTGGTCGCTGTCGAGGTCGGGGCCGTTGCTGGCGAGCGCGTAGCGCGACTCCTGGTCGATGGGCATGGCGCCGTAGCCATAGGGAGGCGTGAAGGGGAGCACGCGCGCGACCGTCGGGACGAAGACCTCGGGCGGAACGGCGGTCAGGTACGAAACCGGGCTCGTCAGCGGGATGAGGCGTAGCGTCGGCGGCACCAGCACCGCCTGCGGGTATCGATTGGCGTCCACATGATAGGCATCCAAAGCGATCGCGACCGTCCGCAGGTCAGCCTTCACGCGGGCAACCTTGGCGCGGGTTTGCGCCTCGAGGAAGTTCGGAAGTGCGATGGCTGCCAGGATGGCAATGATGGCCACGACGATCAGTAACTCGATCAGGGTAAATCCAGTGCGCATGGTCAGATTCTCCGTTGAGGTCAGGGCTGGGGAGGCATTCCCGGTGGGAAGGGGCGTTCGCCGTTCGCGATCCGCCGGTCCATTTCCTCGCGGCGCTTCGTCAGCTTTTGTTCGTACTTTTCGCGCTCGGCGGAGGGCAGAACCTTGCCGCGCTCGCGCATGCGCTCCTCCATGCGATCACCCATGGCGTGGCGAAGTTTCTGCTGCTGGTCGGGGGTCAGGATCTTCTCCAGTTCCTCCATCCGGGATCGGATCTGCATGGGGTTTGTCGCGGGGCCGAGTTCCCCCTGCTTCGCCTTGATCTGCGCCTGCTGCTCCGGCGTCAGGTCGAGCGCGGCGAAGACCATCAGGCGCTCCTCTTCCGTCGGTAGCTTCATCTTCCCGTTGCCGTCGGACAGCATGGGCGGCACGAAGCCGGGGTTCTCCGTCAGGCTGGGTGGCTGTACGCGAACGTACTGTGCGTAGAGCCCGTACAGTCCCAAAGCGAGCAGCAGCACGGCCCCCGCTGCCCTCAATGGTCGCGACCGATTCTTTGATTCTGGCTGGTTTGCCATGTGGATTCCCATCCTTCCTGCGGTACCGCGCCGGGGGGCGGCACGAGTATGGGGGCAAGGGGTGGACCAAGCCGCCGAGTTTGCCTTTCCACTAAATCGTTCGACTCGGGCTTTTTCCTTCGAAAAATCCGGTTGCTGAATGTGCCACATTACTTACAAATCCCATCCGGCGGGAGTTTCGTTGACCTGCTGGTCGGCAAAATCTAGTCATGACCAACCGTTGTCATGGCTCCGAGAGCAGTTCGGAAAGGGCACAACCCCACCTTGCGTATCCTTTTCGTCAATCAATACTATTCACCCGACTTCGCAGCGACCGCTCAGCAGATGAGCGATCTGTGCGAGCGCCTGGTTGCGCGCGGGCACGAGGTCCATGTATTGACGAGCACCGCCATCTATGATGGTCGCGACCTAAAGCTGCCGAGCTACGAACAGCTGAATGGCGTTCATGTGCACCGCGTCGGCCTGGAAGTTTCCAGCCGCCAGCGGCTGAGGCATCGCCTGCTGGGGTACCTATCCTTTTTCAGCAAGGCATTCCTTCAGGGGACATTTCTCCCGCGGCCCGACGTGACGGTGGTCCTCACCACACCTCCGCTCATCGGCCTGCTCGGATCGTGGCTCAAGCTGGTGCGCCGCACGCGCTTCGTCTACTGGGTGATGGATGTGTATCCGGACATCGCCCTGGAGGCTGGGGTCCTTTCCCGCATCGGCATTACCCGCGCGGTTTGGTCCGTGGTGGGGCGATTCACCTATCGCAACGCGGATCGCATCGTCGTGCTGGGCAGCGACATGCAGCAGGTGATCCGCCGCAAGCTGCCACGCAAGGACAGCAACAAGGTAACCGTCATCAGAAGCTGGCCGGGTAACGACGACGTTCATCCGATTCCGCCGAAGGAAAACACCTTCCGTCAGCAGCACCTCGGCGACGAGGCGATCTTCGCCCTCATGTATAGCGGCAACATGGGCACCTGCCATGCCTTTCAGGCAGTCATCCCAGGGATCAAGTCCTTCGCCGGGCGAAAGGACGTCCACTTCTCCTTCGTGGGTGGAGGAAAGCAGCTTCCGAAGCTCAGCGAGAATCTGGGAGAGCAGAAGGAGAATGTCCTCTTCCTCCCCTACCAGGAACGCGAGAGCCTGAGCCAGTCGCTGTCCGCGCCTGACGCCCATCTGGTGACCCTCCAGCCCCGCTACGACGGCCTGCTGGTGCCGAGCAAGATCTACGGAATCCTTGCGGCGGGCCGTGCGGTCCTGTTCGCCGGTAGCGAGAACAACGAGGTGGCCCACCTGATTCGGGAAGCCGAGTGCGGCATGGTGGTTCCCTTCGATGACGCGGAGGCCTTCCGGAAGGCGGTGGAGTGGATGGCGGCCAATCGCGCAGAGGTCGCCGAGATGGGTGCGCGGGGACGTCGCTACTTCGAAGAGCGGCTCCAGACGGATCAGTTGACCAGTTCCTTTGGCGAGCTGCTGGAACTGGAGGCAGCCCCGGAGCTGGCTGAATTTGCCCCGAGGAACACACCGGTACGCGGAACTGAATTCCCCTGATATTTATTGAACTGACCCCGACCCCCGGGGGATTTTAGCTATTCAACCTTGACGGACCAACCGCAGCGCCCCAAAACGTAAGCAGGCATGATGGAAAAGTTTTGGTGCCCTAGGAAAGCGTGAACCCCATGCGTCATTTCGTGACAAAGCTTACTGTTGGAGCAGCGCTGCTCGTGGCGAGCACGGCGCTTCAGGCCGGGACGCCACTGGGAGTGGCCAAGCCAACGGGTGCACTTGAGCTCACCCGCGATGGCAGCGCGCTTCAGTTGGCAGAGTCGCAGAGCCTGCTTCTCATGGCTGGCGATCGCCTTGCCACCACGGATTCTCCCGCCCGCGCAACACTCCTTGATGGAACGAGTCTTCTGCAGAGCCCGAACTCAGCGCTGAGTCTTGGCGAGGACGGTACGGTTAGGATTGAGAAGGGAATGGTTGTGGCGTCCACCGCCAAGGCCAGTGCCGTGGAAAGCGAGGGTCTCCGGATCCTCCCCACGCAGGAATCCGCGGTCGCCTCTTTTTCCGTCGATCGCAAGTCGGATGAGCTGGTGGAAGTCACCAGCCTTTCCGGATCCCCCGTCGCCGTCCGCTCCATCGAGACCGGTGAGCAGCTGGGTGTGATCATGCCGGGCGACGTTCTCAGTTTCACCCGTACCGAGCTCGGTACGTGGCGCGTTCAGGCCCCGATGGTCCTTCAGGAGACCGAAGGCGTCGAAGACGGAACAAACTCTGAAACAACCGAAGACAAGGCCGCAGCCGCTCCTTTGGCGACCACGACCACCGCGGGTGGCGGTGGCGTCGGCGGCACGACCGCTGCCATCGGCGGCGGCATTATTGTTGTGGGCGGCGGAACAGCCGTAGCGGCCAGCCCAAGACTCCGCGAGCGGCTTGGTATCACCAATGAGGACGACAACAACGACAACAACGACTCCTCACCGACCGTTCCACCTCCTGCCGACCCCACCGACGTGAAGTAACGTCGCGTTATCCCTTCATTCAGGGGCCAGCCCATAAAGACTCAATCAATCCCGACCTCCGGCGCGCTCCCGCGCCGGAGGTCTTTTTGTCGAACCATGACGGCGCTGGGCGCTCTGTCCCGGCCGTCTATCTCCAGCGCCATCACGGCGGACTCCGCCCGCCTGATCGGTCGGGTGCTGGACCGCGCTTCCGTCCCGCTGGTCCGTCCACTGCTGATCCAGCATATTGGGTCCCGCGGGCTGCTTGAGGCGGCAGGACTGGAAAAGGGCGAGTGTACGGCGGAACTCCGCCACGCCACCCGCGAATGGGCGCAGCGCCGGTTCCGGCTCGACGACCTGCTCACGGCCGCCGCCGCGAAGGGGCTGGCTGCTCCGGTCCTCGTCCAAGGCACCGGCCTCGCCCCGCTCTATCCGTCGCCGGCGCTCCGCACCACCGCCGACCTGGATCTTCTGGTTTCCGTCTCCGACTATCCCCGATGGAAGCCCATGCTGCGGCGGCTTGGCTGGTCCGAGACGCCGTCCAATTGGGTGCATGAGGACGGCACCAACCTGGATCTGCATATTCCCGCAACGCCGTTGGCCGGAAAGCTGTTGGCACAGTCGACTCCGCATCCGGCTATCCCGGCAGCGCTACTTCCGCCCGAGCACCTGCACCTTGTCCTGATCGCCCGCCACGCGGCGCGGCACCAGGCAGACCGCCTTTGGCGTGATGTTGCCGACATCAACCTGCTTCTCGGGCGCTCGACTCGACCGGACCGACTGTTGGCAATGGCCTGGGATGTGGCCCCCGAAGATACCCGCGAACCACTCGCCGGACTACTTCGTTTCGTGGATCGCTGGTCCCGGCCCCTGGGTCCGAGTTGGCAACAGAGCCAGGTCGGCGAGCAGTTCCTGCTGCTCTGCGAAGGACAGGCGCTCTCCCCCACCGGGGCGGCGGAGCTGGATCTGCTCGAGCCCGTCTTCCACCGCCGCGCCACCCGACCCGCGGTTCGGTCCTCCAGCGATCGCTCCTCGATCCGCCGGGTTGATAGCCAGCTCGGCATGATCCCGCGCCCGGGGCTGGCGCTCACGATGCTGAGGCTGCGGCTGATCGCCAAGGCGGCGTTCGGCGGCCGCCTGTCCGCGCTGCGGCGCCGAATCGCCCAGCGGCGGAATCTTCGGATCGCCCAGAGCGACTTCGCCTGATCACGACCCCCAAAAGCAAATCCCCCGGAGCGCATCGCCCCGGGGGATTCGTTGTGTTCAGGTTGAAGGAACCGCTCAGGCGTTCTCGTTCTCGGTGGTTTCCTCGCGCTGCTCGCCCGCGCGGGAGACCGCGAGGCTGCGATAGCGGGGAAGGCCGGAACCGGCCGGGATGAGCAGACCCATGATGACGTTTTCCTTGAGGCCGCGGAGGTAGTCCTTGCGGCCGCGGATCGCGGCATCGGTGAGCACGCGGGTGGTTTCCTGGAACGAGGCGGCGGAGATG
Organism: bacterium; assembly: GCA_016125005.1. GTDB lineage: Bacteria > Sumerlaeota > Sumerlaeia > SLMS01 > SLMS01 > WGMQ01. Next base: position 22,523 of record WGMQ01000004.1, read on the forward strand.
AAGCTTTCCGTCTCGAGCGACGCCTTGGTCAGACCCAGCAGCTTCGGCTTACCGACAGCCGGCTCGCCGCCGTTCTTCACCACGCGGTCGTTCTCCTCGTGGAACATCCACTTGTCCACCTGCTGGCCAAAGAGGAAGCGCGTGTTGCCCGGCTCCTCGATGACGATCTTCTTGAGCATCTGACGGCAGATCGACTCGATGTGCTTGTCGCTGATCGTCACGCCCTGCAGACGGTAGACGTCCTGGATTTCCTGGAGCAGGAAGGTCATGACGGCCTTCTCGCCCTTCACGCGCAGGATGTCGTGCGGGGAGAGGGAACCATCGGTCAGCGGCTGGCCCACTTCCACTTCTTCGCCGTCACGGACGAGGAAGTTGCGGTTGAGCGGGATCGAGTAGGTGTGCTCTTCGCCGTTGGGGGCGAGGATCGCGCACTTGCGCTGGCCCTTCTGGATGCCACGCAGCTCGAAACGGCCGGAGATGTCGGCGATGAACGCGATCTCCTTCGGCTTGCGTGCCTCGAAGAGTTCGTCGACGCGGGGGAGACCGCCGGTGATGTCGCGGCTCTTGGTACGGGGACGGGGCACACGGGCGAGGACCTGGCCGACGTAGACCGGCTGGCCTGCGCGCGCTTCCTTGCTGAGGACGGTACCGGCGGAGAGCTGGTACATGCCCACCACTTCGCCAGCGTCGTTCACGACCTTCAGCTTCGGGTGACGCTCTTCCTTGTGCTCGGCGATCGTGGAGATGGCCGACTCGTTCTCGGAGTCGTACTCCGTGCGCATCGTGACGCCCTCGATGATGTCTTCGTGCTCAAGGTAGCCCTTGAACTCGGAGATGATCGGGGTGGCGTTCGGATCCCAGCGGACGATGTGCTCGCCCTTCTTCACCTCGTCGCCGTCGCGCTTGAAGAGACGGGCGCCGTAGGGAATGTTCGGGAGCGTCTGGACTTCGTTGCCGTTCTTGTCGCAGACCTTGATCATGCCGTTGCGGTTCGAGACGATCAGTTCGCCCGCCTCGGTCTTGATGTGACGCAGGTCCTTGAACTTCACGTAACCGTCGACGTCCGACTGGTACCAGCCTTCCACAACGCCCATGGTCACACCGCCCGTGTGGAACGTGCGGAGCGTGAGCTGGGTGCCGGGCTCGCCGATGGACTGGGCAGCGATGATGCCGACTGCCTCGCCCAGGTCGACCATGCGGCCGGTGGCCAGGTTGCGGCCATAGCAGCGACGGCAAATGCCGCGGCGCGTCTGGCAGGTGAGCACCGTGCGGATCGCGAGCTTGTCGATGCCCGCTTCCTCGATGGCGATGGCCACCGCCTCGGTGATCTCGCCGCCACGGGCAATGATGAGCTTGCCGGTCTGCGGGTTGACCACGTCCTCGACGGGGGTACGGCCGGTGATACGGACGCGGAGGGGCTCGATGACCTTCTCGCCGCGCGAGTCGACGTCGGTGATGGCGCGAACCGTCATGCCGTTGTGCGTGCCGCAGTCTTCCTCGGTGATGATGAGGTCCTGGGCCACGTCGCAGAGACGACGGGTGAGGTAACCGGCGTCCGACGTCTTGAGCGCGGTGTCGGATAGACCCTTACGCGCGCCGTGCGTCGAGATGAAGTACTCGAGCACCGTGAGGCCCTCGCGGAAGTTCGAGAGGATCGGCTGCTCGATGATTTCGCCGATGGAGCCGGTCAGCTTCTTGGTCGGGCGCTGCATGAGGCCGCGCATACCAGCGAGCTGGCGAATCTGGTCCTTGTTACCACGGGCGCCGGAGAACTGCATGATGTGAACCGGGTTGAAGCCGTCCTGATCCTTCGACAGGTTCGACATCAGTTCGGTCGTCAGTTCGTCGGTTGCCTGGGTCCAGATGCTGATGACCTGCTGGTACCGTTCTTCTTCGGTCAGGTTACCTGCCGCGAAGTCCTTGTTCGTCTGGGCGAGGCGCTTGCGGCCTTCCTCGACGATCTCGGCCTTCTTCGGCGGGATCTTCATGTCCTTGATGCAGATCGAGATACCACCCAGCTTCGCGTGGGCGTAGCCAAGGTTCTTGATGTTGTCGAGCACTTCGGCGGTGATCTTGTTGCCGGTCGCCTCGTGCACCGTGGAGACCACGGCACCAAGCACCTTCTTGGTCATCACTTCGTTGGCGAGTTCGACGTAGTCGACGTACTCCTTCGGAAGGATGTTCGAGAAGATGATGCGGCCGGGGCTCGTGAAGACGAAGCGATCCTCGCCGCTGTTGCGGTAGTTCTTATAGCGGACCAGGATTTCGGCCTGAAGCTCGACCGTGCGGTGCTGGTAGGCGGTGAGAGCCTCGTCGGGGGACGAGTAGGCGCCCTTGCGGCCAACGAGCCGGTACTTCTTGTCGAAGTCCTCCTGGCTCATGGTGCCGCGGAGCTTCTGCACTTCCTGGCGGCTCATTTCCTGGAGCTTGCCCTCGGGGGTACGGCGAACTTCGCGGTACTCGCCCTTGGCGCCGCGGGGCTTGACCTTGGTCAGGTAGAAGCAGCCCAGGATGATGTCCTGGGACGGAGTTGCGATCGGGCGACCGTGGGCCGGCGAGAGGATGTTGTTCTCGGCCAGCATCAGGGTGCGCGCTTCGAGGCGAGCCTCGATCGACAGCGGCACGTGCACGGCCATCTGGTCACCGTCGAAGTCGGCGTTGAACGCCGCGCAGGACAGCGGGTGCAGACGGATGGCTTTGCCTTCCACCAGGCGCGGCATGAAGGCCTGGATGCCGAGGCGGTGCAGGGTCGGTGCGCGGTTCAGCATCACCGGGTGATCCTGGATGACATCCTCAAGGATGTCGTACACCACGGGGTCTTCCTTCTCGATCAACTTCTTGGCGGACTTGATCGTGGTGGCGTGGCCACGACGCTCGAGTTCGCGGATGATGAACGGATCGAACAGTTCGAGGGCCATCTTCTTGGGAAGACCGCACTGGTTGAAGCCCAGTTCCGGTCCCACCACGATGACGGAACGACCCGAGTAGTCGACGCGCTTGCCGAGCAGGTTCTGACGGAAGCGGCCCTGCTTGCCCTTCAGCATGTCGCTGAGGGACTTGAGCGGACGGTTGTTGTGGCCCTTGGTCGGACGGCTGCGGCGGCTATTGTCGAACAGCGCGTCCACCGACTCCTGAAGCATGCGCTTTTCGTTGCGCAGGATCACGTCCGGCGCGCGCAGCTCGATCAGGCGCTTGAGGCGGTTGTTGCGGTTGATGACGCGACGATACAGGTCGTTCAGGTCGGAAGTCGCAAAACGACCACCGTCGAGGTGAACGAGCGGGCGCAGGTCCGGAGGGATGACCGGCAGGACCGACAGCACCATGTAGTCGGGGCGGTTGGGCGAACCGCGGAAGGCCTCCACGACCTTCAGGCGCTTGATGATCTTGTTACGCTTCTGGGCCGAGGTCACCTCGCGCATTTCGAGGGAGAGCTGGTTGGCCAGGTCTTCCACGTCGATCTGCTTGAGGAGTTCCTGAACGGCTTCGGCGCCGATCATGATCTTCACCTTGTCGCCGTACTGCTCCATGTACTTGAAGGCGACGTCCTCGGGAATGATTTCCTTCGGCTTGAGGCCCGTCTCCGGGTCCGCGTCGACGATGATATACTCCTGGAAGTAGATCACCTTGCCGAGGTCGCGAACGCTGATGTCGAGCAGGTTGGAGATCTTCGAGCTGGTGCCCTTATAGAACCAGATGTGGCAGGTCGGGGCGGCCAGACGGATGAAGCCCATGCGGACGCGACGGACCTTGGACTCGGTCACTTCCACGCCGCAGCGGTCGCAGATGATGCCCTTGTACTTGATGCGCTTGTACTTGCCGCAGGCGCACTCCCAGTCCTTGGTGGGACCGAAGATGCGCTCGCAGAAAAGGCCGTCCTTCTCGGGCTTGAAGGTACGGTAGTTGATCGTCTCGGGCTTCTTGACTTCGCCAAAGGCGAGGTCGTCCTGCTCCTCCGACTCAAGGCCGGTGCGAAGCATGCCGAAGCGCTCGTTCTGGCGACGACGACGGCACCAGTTGAGGATCTGGTCGGGGCTGGCGATGGAGATACGAGCGATGGCGTTCAGATTGTTGAGATCGACATCGTCCATGGCTCCTTCCATGCCAAGTTGGATGGTGCGGAACTGGGTCTGAAGATCGGTTTCTTCCTGGGTTCCGTTGCCATTGTTAGTCAACATGCAAAAATACCCCCTGGGGGAATGGACAGGTTGAGGGTGTGTAGCCCCGCGCGCTTTGGGCGGCGGGGCCCGGATACTGGACCTTCAGCCGATCAGGCGTCCGAGTCGTCGTCGTCATCGAGGCCCGAGCGCGAGGAAACTTCCTCGTCGTCGTTCCCGATGCCAAAGTCGTCGTCGTCGAGGAACGAATCGTCCTCTGCCACGCCTTCCAGACCCATGAAGTCGATCTGCTCTTCCGTCTCGTCGTCGGCAATGAGCAGTTCGAGGTTAAGACACAGGGACTGGAGTTCCTTCACGAGCACGTTGAAGGACTCGGGGATGCCAGGGGTCAGGGAGTTCTGGCCCTTGACGATGGATTCGTAGATGCGGTCGCGGCCGCTGCGGTCGTCGGACTTGACCGTCAGCAGTTCCTGCAACGTGTAGGCCGCGCCGTAGGCTTCCAGCGCCCACACTTCCATTTCGCCGAAGCGCTGGCCGCCGAACTGGGCCTTGCCGCCCAGGGGCTGCTGCGTCACGAGCGAGTACGGACCGGTCGAACGGGCGTGCATCTTGTCGTCGACCAAGTGAGCGAGCTTGAGCATGTAGATGATGCCCACGGTGACCTGGCGATCGAAAGGTTCGCCGGTCATGCCGTCATAGAGCACCGTCTGGCCGTTGTTGGGAAGCTCTGCCTTGTCGAGCAGATCCCAGATTTCCTCTTCCTTGGCACCGTCGAACACCGAGGTGCCCATGAGCCAGCCGCGACGACGGCGGCGAACGTAGGTTGCCAGCTCCTCGTCGGACATCTTCTTGATCCGCTGGCGTTCCTGCCAGAACAGACCAAGCTCGCCGGCGTTCTTCACTGCCTCGCCGGGGGTGAACACCGTGTCCAGCTTCTTGCGGGCCGCGGCGGCACCTTCACGTTCGAGGATCCGGTTAACCTGCTTGCCGAGTTCGTGGGCGGCCCAGCCAAGGTGCGTTTCCAGAATCTGTCCCACGTTCATGCGGGAAGGAACGCCCAGCGGGTTCAGCACGATGTCGACCGCGGTGCCATCGGCGAGGAACGGCATGTCTTCGACAGCCATGATCTTCGCGACGACGCCCTTGTTACCGTGACGGCCGGCCATCTTGTCGCCGACGCTGATCTTGCGCTTGGAGGCCACGTAGACCTTGACCATCTTGATGACGCCCGGGGGCAGCTCATCGCCGGTCTTGATGCGGTCGATCATGTTCTTGGCGCGATCCTCGATCTCGAGTTCGCGGGCGCGGACTTCCTGATAGAGGAGCTTGATTTCCTGGCCGACCTTGCCGTCAACCGGCAGCATGCCGGTGGTCAGCGAGTGACGGACGTAACCAATGGCCTCGGCGGAGGGCTTGTCGCCGGGGCGCATCTCGACGCGACCCGTCTCGAAGCTGACGATCTCGCGGTCGAGGTGGCTGAGGATCTTGATGAGGCGCTCGTCGAACTCTGCCCACAGGGCTTCCGACTCGCGGTTGCGGGTCGACTCGGCCTGGGCGATGCGCTGCTTGTCGTCGCGATCGGACTTGGTGCCGCGCTCCTTGCGGGAGAACGTCTTGATGTCGATCACGATGCCGCCGGCGCCCGGGGGCACCTTCAGCGAAGCATCGCGCACGTCGCCGGCCTTCTCGCCGAAGATCGCGCGGAGGAGCTTTTCCTCGGAGCTCAGCTCGGTCTCGCCCTTGGGCGTCACCTTGCCAACGAGGATGTCGCCCGGCTTGACTTCTGCGCCGATAAACACACAGCCGTCCTCGTCGAGCTTGCTCAGCGCTTCTTCCGAGATGTTCGGAATGTCGCGGGTGATTTCTTCCTTGCCCAGCTTGGTGTCACGGGCATCCACCTCGAATTCCTCGATGTGGATGGACGTGAACACGTCCTCCTGGACGAGGCGCTCGGAGAGCAGGATGGCGTCTTCGAAGTTGTGACCACCGGCGCACATGAAAGCCACGAGCACGTTGCGACCAAGGGCGAGCTCGCCCTTGTCCGTGCCCGGACCATCCGCCAGCACCTGACCTTGGCGAATGATATCGCCTTCCTTCACGATGGGGCGCTGGTTCATGCAGGTGTTCTGGTTCGAACGCTTGTACTTGTTGAACTGGTAGCTATCGATCTCGCCCGTTTCCGTGCGAATCACGATTTCGGTGGAGTTGACCTTCTCGGCCACACCAGCGCGACGCGCCACGGCGCAAACGCCCGAGTCGATGGCCACCTTCTCCTCGATGCCCGTACCAACCAGCGGCGCGTCGGTAAAGACGAGCGGCACGGCCTGACGCTGCATGTTGGAACCCATCAGCGCGCGATTCGCGTCGTCGTGCTCAAGGAACGGAATGAGCGCGGCGGAGACGGAAACGAGCTGCTTGGGGGAGATGTCCATGTACTGGACTTCGGCGGCAGCAGCGCGCGGGAAGTCGCCACGCTGACGGCAAAGCACCGTCGGCAGGCGGAACTTGTTCTTCTCGTCGAGCGGCGCGTTGGCCTGCGCGATCGTGAACTCGTCCTCAACGTCCGCCGTCAGGTAATCCACGTTCTTGTCCTGCACCGTTCCCTTTTCGACGCGGCGATAGGGAGTCTCGATGAAGCCGAACGGATTGATGCGGGCGAAGGTACAGAGCGACGAAATCAGACCGATGTTCGGGCCTTCAGGCGTTTCGATCGGGCAAACGCGGCCATAGTGCGTGTGGTGAACGTCTCGCACTTCGAAGCCGGCGCGGTCGCGGGAAAGACCGCCGGGACCGAGGGCCGAGAGACGACGCTTGTGCGTCAACTCCGCCAGCGGGTTCGTCTGGTCCATGAACTGGCTGAGCTGCGAGCGACCGAAGAAGTCGCGCACCGTCGTCACCAGCGGCTTGGCGTTGATCAGGTTCTGGGGAAGCATGTTCTCCAGATCCACGATCTGCATGCGCTCACGGGCCGTCTTCTCGATTTCCGCCAGACCCACGCGGATCTGGTTCTGGAGAAGCTCGCCGACGCAGCGCACACGGCGGTTGCCGAGGTGGTCGATGTCGTCCACATCCACTTCTTCCTGGGCCAGCTTCACCAGGTGCTTCATGACGTGGATGATGTCGTCGACGGTCAGGAGGCGGTTGCTGAGATCACCCGTCTCCTTGCCGACGTTATAGAAACGCTTGTTGATCTTGTAGCGGCCCACGGCGCCGAGGTCGTAGCGCTTCTCGTTGAGGAAGGTTTCCTCCACGAGGCGCTTGCCCGCCTGGACGCTGATGGGGTTGCCGGGACGCATCTTGCGGAAGAAGTCGACAACCGCGTCCTCGTGCGTGCGAATCTTGTCCTTGTTCAGCGTGTTGAGGACCGGACCCTGATTGTCCTCGCTCACGACGATGACGGAGATGGAACGGACCTTGGCGCGACCGGCGCGACGCAGCAGGTTGGTGGTCACAACTTCCCAGGTCTCGGCGAGGATTTCGCCGGTTTCCTGGTCAACCACGTCGGCGGCAAGGATGCGGCCCAGCAGGTGCTCGTAGCCATCCGCCACGCTCAGGTGCACCTTGTCGATGCCAGCCTTGTCGAGCGCTTCCTTGGCCTTCTTGGTGACCTTGGCACCCGCCTCGACGATCTTCTTGTTCTTCTCGTCGCGGATCGTCTCGATGAACTCGGCACCGAGGTGCTGGTCCAGGCGGGAAACCAAGGTGGCGCCCCCCTTGAAGTCATCGAGCTTCAGGGTCTCGACCTGGAAGAACTCGCGGGCCATCTGCGAGTCGTCCGTGTAGCCGAAACAGCGGAGGAAGGTCGTCGCCGGGATCTTGCGCTTCCGGTCGATCATGACGTACATGACGCCATAGATGTCGATTTCGAACTCAACCCAGGCGCCGCGGTAAGGGATGATGCGGGCCGAGTAGGTGTACTTGCCATTGGGGTGCGTGGAGCGGGAGAACGACACGCCCGGCGAACGATGGAGCTGTGAAACGATCACGCGCTCCGCGCCGTTGATGATGAACGTGCCCTGCTCGGTCATCAGGGGGACTTCCCCCATGTAGACTTCCTGCTCCTTGATGTCGCGGATTTCCGCCTGACCCGTGTCCTCGTTGATCTCGCGCACGATGAGCTGAAGGCGGAGCTTGAGGGGGGCGGCGAAGGTCATGCCGCGATCGATGCACTCCTTCACGGAGTACTTGGGCATGCCGAAGGTATACTCAACAAACTCAAGCGAGGACGGGTCACCGGGAGGGTGAATGGGAAACACCGAGCGGAAGACTTCCTGCAACCCGCGGTCATCACGCTCCTCGGGCTGGGACTCGAACTGAAGGAACTCGGCATAGCTTTGCTTCTGCGTCTCGAGAAGATACGGCATCTCGGTGGTTTCCGGGATGCGCGCAAACGAGAGTCGTCCGGTAGAGGACGTGGTCGCCATCAAGGTGACCTCCTGTTCACTCGAAAGAGGTGGTTCGCACCGGTTGCGCTGGCGATCTGAGCACTGATCACACAACACTCCCAAAAGCGCAAAATAGCCGCTCCCCTCCGCGAGAAGGAGGGGCGGCCATACAACAAATTAAGATGCCTGGTCGATACAGAGTCGCTCAACGGCCGGGCTTTCTTGGCCCACTGCCATAGACTGACAGTTGGGCTGAGCAGTCCAAGGCCTGCCCCATGCCCCTGTCAAGCAGGAAACACACAGCGGCGTTCCCGAAAATCGCTTTGTTCACTGGCTACGACGATCTCCAAACGGCCACCGTCCGTCAAGCGGGGAACGACATGCCGTGGAAAAAGGAGCGCGGGGATCCTGCCCGCGCTCCCCTACTTCGGATTATTCCGACGGACGTATTCGTCGAGTACTTCGTTGGCTTGGATGAGTTCCATGCGAGCCTTGGCCCAGTCGCGTTTGCCGATCTCTTCCCGCGCCACGTGGAGGTGCCAGATGGTGGTCTTCACGAACTCGGGGCGGGAGCGATTGGTGATGCCGGCGAAGACTGCGACACGGGCGCGGGGTTCGCCCGGCTCCCGCTCCTTGACGGTGCTGTATTCCATCTCGATGCGACTGACGGTGCTGCGCCTCCACAGGTGATAAACGTCGCGGCGCGGGAGGGCGTGGCGGAGTAACTGGGGATTGGTGGAAAAGTCGAAGTCCTGACGCTTCCGGTTCTTCTCGTCGAAGACAACCAGGCGGTGCAGATAGACGTCGGCCGATCGGGCCTCGAGGCTGATCGCGCTGATACCCTCGATGGGCGGATCAAAGGTCTTGGCATCCTTGTCGACGCCGCCCGGGTTGTTTTCAACCCGTCCGCCGCCGAGTTCGATCCAGCGGTACTGGGAGAGCGAGGTATGCAGGTCGCTCCGGAAATTGAGATAATTGCCGCATGTCTCCACCATGCTTTGCAGTCCTGCCACCCAGGTGGGATCGGGAGAAGGGGCGCCGTCGGGCGGGATCAGCTTCTCGGCGCGGCGCATCAGGTCCTGGCACTCGGCAATGCTGAGGGGCGGAATGAAGCGAACGGGGGCAGCAGTGGTGGGGGCCGGGGTGACGGTCGCCGTGGGCGAAGGGGTGGGAGCCGGGGTGGCGGTCGGGACTGGTTCTTCGGCGGGAACCGACGCCAGCAGTGTGACAGAGGCGCACAGCGCCATGGCCAACAAGCGAATGCTCAGTCGCCAGTTGGCTCTGCCTGCGACACTCTGAGCTGTGGTCCGGCGGGTCACGCGATGCGCTCCTCGGGCGTGTCTGTACATAGTGTGGGACGGGAGTCGGTCGGGAGGCAACCCGGATGCGATAATCTGCGCGATCACGTAAAGAAACTTTGCGAGTCCAAAGGCGAGGGGGAAGGGGGCTTCACGGGGTATCGGCAAGGTTTTTCCCGAATCCGAAGTGTTGGCATTCGCCCGGCGGGGAATGACTGAATCGGAGGTGATTCAAATAGCTTGGCTTAGGCCTTTTGGACCGACGGCGTTCAATACGGCACAGGGTCTGCTTTGTGAAAGGCGGAAGTTGGTCCCTTCCGAATGGCCTGTGACCTCACTCCAAATCAGTACCCACGTTGCGGGCGCTGCCGAACCCCACCGGCAGCGCTTCTTCGTTTGGGTGGGCTGGCACTTTCCTTGCCCCGGTAGGGCACGGCACCGATACAGTTGATGCCGCGAGACAGGACGCCGCCTCCTCACCCATGACAGCTTCTCCCAGTTCCTCCTCCCACGAGCACCAGAAAAAACACCGGACGACCTTCGAACGACTGAGAACCCTATTCCTTGCGGGTGTCCTCGTCATTGTTCCGATGGTCGTGGCGGTCTACGCCGTCCTGCTGTTGATGCGAATCACGGAAAGCATCTTTGGCCCGGCGATCGAGGAAACCTTCCAGCTCGCGTTGCAGATCCCCCGCGATCAACCGCCCCCACCGTGGATGCCAGTCTTCAGCGCTCTCGCGTCCTTTGTGATGGCCATCTCGGTGATCCTGGCCGTTGGCTGGGCATCAACGTTCCTGCTGGTTCGGCGATTGATCGGAATTGGGGAAAGTCTGATCGCGCGGGTGCCACTTCTCAAGTTCTTCTACAATGTGCCCAAGGAAGTGCTGCACACCTTTGCGTTGCAGCAAAAGGCGTCGTTCAAGCGTGTGGTGTTCTTTGAGTACCCCCGAAAGGGCATCTGGGCGCTTGGGTTTGCGACGGGAGAGGTACGGCTCGCTCCGACTGGCGTCCCGCTGGTGGCGGTCTTTGTGCCGACGACCCCGAATCCGACGTCGGGCTTCCTGCTGTACTTCAAGCCTGAAGAGTTATTGGACACGAACCTGCCGCTGGAGGAGGGCGCGCGCCTGATCATCAGCGGCGGCATCCTGAGTCCCGACTCCATCTACACCCAGTCGTTCTGCGGGCTTGATCGCGAGCCCTCATTTCCCCCCAATGTTGCGGTTGTGCACACGACCGAACCCGTTCAGGTTCACCAAGACTGATCGAATACCTCGATCCACCGTGAAGGAGTATCCAGCGTGAGTATCAACCTCCTCCTGGTCGACGACCAGCCTGACGTCCTCGACGGCCTGCGTCTCGCCTTCAAGCGTACCGACTACAATTTGCTGACGGCCTCGAGCGGCGAGCAGGCGGTCCAGATCCTTTCCACCGAGCCGGTGGACGTGGTGCTGACCGACCTGAAGATGTCAGGCCTTGATGGCATTGGGGTGCTGCGTCACGCGCTGTCGCTGGACCTCCCCCCGGCGGTCATCATCATGACGGCCTTCGGCAGCATCGAAAGCGCCGTGGATGCGCTGAAGGAGGGTGCCTATCACTACCTGACAAAGCCGGTGAACATCAAGGAACTGCGGGTACTGGTCGAGAAGGCAGCAGAGCACCGATCGCTCGTCCGCGAAAATCGGAACCTGCGCGAGCAGATCGACAAGCGCTTTGGCATCGAGGGGATGATCGGCGAGACGTCCGAGATGCTGGCGATCTACGACAAGGTGCGCCTGATCGCGCCGACGCGCGCCAACGTGCTGATCCTCGGCGAGAGCGGCACGGGCAAGGAAGTGCTCGCGAAAGCCGTCCATCAGGCCAGCCCGCGGGCGCGGAAGCCCTTCGTGGCGGTGCATTGCGCGGCGCTGCCCGAGGCACTGCTGGAGTCCGAACTCTTCGGGCACGAGCGCGGCGCCTTCACGGGTGCGGTAAGCAAGCGGCAGGGTCGCTTCGAGCTGGCCAGCGGCGGCACCATCTTTCTCGACGAAATCGGCGAAGTACCGCTCAGCATGCAGGTGAAGCTGCTGCGCGTGCTGGAAGCGCGCGAAATCCAGCGCGTGGGCGGCTCGGAAACGGTCAGTGTCGACGTGCGCATTCTGGCGGCGACCAATCGCGACCTGGCCGAGGAAGTGAGCGAAGGTCGCTTCCGAGAGGATCTGTACTACCGCCTGAACGTGGTCTCGATCACGCTGCCTCCGCTGCGCCATCGCCGCGGCGACATCCCGCTGCTGGTGCGCACGTTCCTGGCGGAGTTTGCCCGCGAGAATGGTCGCGAGGTTCCTTCCATCTCGCGCGAGGCCATGGACATCCTGACCAGCTACCACTGGCCCGGAAACGTGCGCGAACTGCGCAACGTGATTGAAAACACCTCGGTGTTCCTGCGCGGCAATACCGTGGAACCGGCCAACCTGCCGATCAACGTGGCGAAGAAGGCGCCTCCCGCCGCCCCGGGCGAACCAGTGACGGACGGTATTTCCTTCCCGATGGGGATGGCGCTGGAAGAGGTGGAAACGGCCTACCTGCGCAAGACGCTGGAAATCTGCGACGGTAACCGTACCCGCGCCGCGGACATGCTCAAGATCTCCCGCCGCACCCTGCAACGCCGCATCAAGGAACTGGGCCTGGAGGACGAGTGAGGGGGGGGACTCCCCCACCGGGTCATCGTAGCAGGATGATGTCCCCGCGGCTCGTCGCACCGTTGGTCGGATCGTAGGGCGGCGCCCCGCCCTCGATGAACCAAGCGCGTACTTCCTTCAAATATGCCTCGCGATCCCGCGACTTCCTGTTCCCCGAAGGAAGTTGGTGGATCGTGATGCGATCGTTGTCCTTCCAGACGCCGGACGAATCCTTGTAACGATGGACGTTGAAGACGAAGCGCGTCCCGTAGCGAAAGGTATCCTTCGCGGTAGCGTTGGCAGTTTCGCCAATGTCGGCGATGGTGCCGTCAGGGAGCACAAGTGGGTGTAGCAGGGTGTAGCTGGTTGGCAGGTCCGTGGATTGGAGAATCCCGTCGGGCCCGCGCGAGATGATGGCGATGAGTCCGGTGTTGGCGAAGTGGTAGGTGGGAAGGTACAGGAGCCGCTCGCCGGGCTTGCCGAAGGGGTCCTGCATGTGCTCCGTCGTGGTGTAGGCGATGGGCGTGGTCAGTCGATTCGGCATGGAGACGTCGATCTCGGGAGCCATGCCGCCGCAGTCGTCGACCCAAAGGGTGAACACGGCGGTCGCCAGTTCGATCTGGCGTTCTTCGGTCAGCTTCAGCTCGGCGCGGTAGTCCTTCTCGCATCCGAGCAGGAACAGCAATGCGACGACTGGGAGGAGTATTCTCATGGGAGCGTCGTCTCCGGGTAAAACTGGGACCACGCGTACCAAAAGCTCCGCAGGGCGAAGCCTTCGAAGGGACCGTCGACAACCGCGGTATCGAGCGCCGCATCCCAACGCACGGTGACGGTACGCCCGTCGATCTGCGCGTCGACTTTTCCCGCCTTGCGAATCAGGTCGAGCGGCCACGCGGTGGCGAAATTGCCGACGGCGATGCCGAAGACCTCGACGCCCGGTTCGAGGCGCGGGTCGTGGTGCACGACGCTTCCGTTCATGAGAGGATTCGCGACGAAGCCCTTGCTGCGGCGGTCGAATGCCGCATAGCGGATCTGATAGTCCGGCTCAGGCATGAGCACGAGCGTGTCCGGATGCTGCGCGCGCCAGCGATCAAGCGTCGTGATGACGCTGGGGGCGGCGATGGTGAGGGTGGTCGACGAGGGCGCGTCCTCGGGGAGGGGAACGTGAGCCATCTGCGCCCAGCAACGCTCCGTGTCGATCTCGCGAAGCGCCAGCACGCCTCCGAACAGGCCGCCGGCCTCGAACTGGACATCCGGTGTCTTGCGTGTATAGACAACGGCGGAGTTGGCCATCACGCAGTAGGTAACGGCGACCGGCTTGTCCGCGATGACGTCGTTCACCACATGGTGATAGGTCATCAAACGAAGTGGATAGGCACGCGACTGATCGCCAATAGTCACACCGATAACGAGCCCCTCGCCGGGAAGTTGCACGTCGGCGGCAGGACGATAACGTGGCTCGTTGATCGGGACGAAGTAGCCAGGATCGGCGCGATGCCACCGCCCGAAACGGTTCTCCGCACCCTGCTCGGGCTCGGCCGCGACGGGCACATGCAGCAAGAGCGGAAACACAGGAATGGCGCGAATAATCCCCCTCATGACCGCCTTCTCCGCGATGATACTGTGGCGAAAAACAAACGAGGCCGGAAGGTTTTCGCCACCTTCCGGCCTCGTCGTTTTGGATCAGATGTCGAGGTTTCGCACCTCGGGGGCGTGGCGCTGGATGAAGGCGCGACGCGGGACGACTTCGTCGCCCATGAGGGTCGAGAAAATGGACTCGGCCTCCACGGCGTCGTCCATCGTGATGCGGAGCAGGCGGCGGCGCTTGGGGTCCATAGTGGTTTCCCAAAGCTGCTCGGCGTTCATTTCGCCGAGACCTTTGTAGCGCTGGACGGTGAGGCCGCGGGCGCCGATTTCCTGGATCTTCTCGTGCACCTCAACGAGCGAATAGACGGGATAGGGCGTGCCGTCCTTGCTATACACGCGATAGGGTGCGGAGTCCTCGCCCGTGTCTATACGCGAGAGGTGGTCCATGTCGTAGTGGCCGAAGTTGAAGCCGATCTTCTCGAGGCCGCGGACGATGGTGTCGATCTCGCGGGACTCGGGGAACTCGTAGACGTCGGCGCGAGGGAGACGGGGCTCGGGAGCCGCGTCGGTCTCCTGCTCGACGTCCTCGCCGAAGAGGTCCGTGCCATCGGCAGCCTTGCCGCTGGCCACGGGCTCGTCGGGTTCCGGATCGAGGAGGGCCATCTCCTCCTTGGTGTAGGCAAAGCGCGGTTCATCGGCGATGATCGCCATGCCGATGGGGAAGCGGCCTTCGCTGTCACGAGCCTGGAGATACGCCTCGAAGGCGATGCTCTTGCGCGTAACGATGCGGGAGACAGCTCGGAGCTGCATCATCGAATCGCAGAAAATGCGAATCTGGCCGGTGGTCAGCTCGTCCTCGTTCACGGTGCCGTTGCTCCGGGTCACGATGGAGACGCGGGCCGCGTTGACGCCTTCGTCGAAGAGGAAGCGATCCTTGTCCTCGTCCTTGTCCAGATAGGTTTCCGTCTTCCCCTTCTTGACGCGATAGAGGGGCGGCTGGGCGATGTAGAGGTGGCCGCGGTCGATGAGCGCCGGGAACTGGCGATAGAAGAAGGTGAGGAGCAGCGTGCGGATGTGCGCGCCGTCGACGTCGGCGTCGGTCATGATGATGAGCTTGTCGTAGCGCAGCTTCGTATAGTCGAAGTTGTCGCGGATGCCGGTGCCGAGGGCGGTTATGATGGTGCGAATTTCCTCGTTGGAGAGCACCTTGTCTATACGAGCCTTCTCGACGTTGATGATCTTGCCGCGCAGCGGGAGGATCGCCTGGAAGTGACGGTCGCGGCCCTGCTTGGCGGAGCCGCCTGCCGAGTCACCCTCGACCAGGTATAGCTCGGTACCCTCGCCCTTCTCGCTGCAATCGGCCAGCTTGCCGGGGAGGCCGCCGCCTTCCATGGCGGACTTGCGGACCATCTCGCGGCTCTTGCGGGCCGCCACGCGGGCCGTCGCGGCGAGGATCACCTTCTCGACGATGAGCTTGGCTTCCTTGGGATTCTCCTCAAGGAACTCGCTGAGTCCCTCATTCACGATGGACTCCATGAGGCCGGAGACTTCCGCGTTGAGGAGCTTGCCCTTGTTCTGGCCTTCGAACTGCGGGTTGGTGATCTTGACCGAGATGACCGCGGTCAGACCCTCGCGCATGTCCTCGCCCGTCAGCGGGTCCTTCATCTTCTTCAGCAGATCGTTCTTCTGCGCGTACTTGTTGATGGAGGAGGTCAGGGCCTTGCGGAAGCCGGTGACGTGCGTACCGCCGTCGCGCGTGTTGATGTTATTGGCGAAGGCAAAGAGCTTCTCGTCGTAGGTGTCGTTATACTGAAGGGCGACCTCCACCATGATGGCGTCGGAGGTGCCGTCGGCCTTGTCGTACTCCTTTTCCTTCTGGAAGTAGATGGGGCGCTGGTTGATGATGGTCTTGTTGGAGTTCAGGTGGCGGACGAACTCGATAATGCCGCCGGCGAACTTGTAGGAGTGGGACTTGCCGGAGCGCTCGTCCTCGAACTGGATGGTGACGCCCGGGTTGAGGAAGGCGAGTTCGCGGAGGCGGTTCGACAGAATGTCGAAGTTGAACTCGGTGGTGGTGAAGATGGTGGCGTCGGGCTTGAAGCGGATGCTGGTGCCGCTGCGCTTCGAGGTGCCGATTTCCTTCACCACGCCGATGTCCTTGGCGCCGTTTTCAAGGCGCAGGAAGAAGACCTTGCCGTCGCGGCGAACCTCGGCTTCGAGCCACTCGGAAAGGAAGGCCACAACGGACACACCGACGCCGTGGAGGCCGCCGGAGAACTTGTAGGCTTCCTTCTTGAACTTGCCGCCCATGTGGAGGACGGTGAGCACGAGTTCCAGGGTGGAGCGGCCGTGGAACTTGGGGTCCTTGTGAGGGCCGACGGGGATACCGCGACCGTTGTCGGTCACGGTGATGGAGTTATCGAAGTGAACCTTGATGGTGACCAGGTCGGCGTGTCCGCCCATCGCTTCGTCGATGGAGTTGTCGACCACTTCCCACACGAGGTGGTGAAGCCCGAGCACGTCCGTGTTGCTGATGTACATGGCGGGACGGGTTCTGACCGCTTCGCGCCCTTCCAATCCCTCAATCTGGTCTTCGGTATAGGCTTGTACGGGCTTCTTCTCTGACATGTTTCGTTCCGGTTCGAGGCGATGGCGCCCCAGAATCTGGCGGCGTGCAGGGCACGCCGTTTGTAACGTGGGAGCGGCGGTGCCAAGGCTCCGCCCAAGGGTGTAAAACTACCCTTCGCCGCGGTGGGGATTCAAGGGAGAGATTGGCCCGCAGGGCGATTTTGTGGGCGGGATTTTCCCGGGCCGATTCGACCTGTCTCAGATGCCTTCCAGCGCCGAGCGCGCGGGGAGGAATGTCTCCTTGAGCAGGTCGCCGGTGTAGATGGCGTTGGGGAGGACTTCGCACTCGGCCCAGCAGCCGGGGCAGCGGCGAACCCACTGGCGCTGGTGGTCGGCGCGGGCGCTCTGCCAGACCTCGGCGAAGCTCTGCTCGCGCAGGTTGCCGACCGTCTTGCTGTTGAACTGGCAGGTGGGGACATCGCCGTTGGGGAAAAGGCGCATGTGGGTCGAGAGGGCGACGCACTTGGGGTTGGGGAACCCGTGGCCGTGCAGCAGGCGATTGCGGATGCCGCGCATGTAGTAGCGCTTCGCGAGGCGTTCCTTGAGCGGATAGCGGTCGAGGTCAGACTCAACCTCGTCGAGCAGGTCGCGCAGTTGCTCCTGGCTGAATTCGCCAAAGGTCGTGAACTGGCCGATTTCTGCGGGCGCGATTTCCTTCTCCCGTTCGAGGTTGTAGGTCGCGCTAGTGTCGTAGGCCATGACGAAATGGTTGTGGATGCCGAGGGGACGCAGTTCCTCGCGCAGCAGGCGGTAGTGCTCGGCGCCCTCCGCGTCCACGATGGTCTGGTTCACAGCGAGCGACAGATTGAGTTCCTTCCGCCGGGGCGCCAGTTCCTTCAGCGTCCGCGTGGCCGTCTCCCAGGCGGTGTCCCGGCCGCGCACGTGGTTGTGCTTTTCCGCGAGCCCATCGATCGAGATGAGGAGCTGGAGCGGGATGGACTTCTCGCGGCGCTCGCAGAAGGTGACAATCCGGTCGGTCAGGAACCCGTTGCTCGTGATGTGCAGAAAGAATGGGCGGAGGCGGCGCTGGACCAGGTGGGCGATTTCCAGCAGGTCTTTGCGGACGAAGGGCTCGCCGCCGGTAAGCCGCACCGCGTCCATCGTTGGCAGCTGGGCATAAATCCGTTCGATCTCATCAAGCGTCAGGTCGCCCTTGGCGGTCAGCTTCCACGAATCGCACATGATGCAGCGCGCGTTGCAGGTGAAGGTGACGGTGTGGGTGAGGAAGCGGGGTTGGTTGGTCTCTCGTCGGTTGTTCCTGTGCAGGGCGCGGATGTAGCCGGGGATTCGCTTGAGAGCTTGCATCGGGTGGCCGGTCTACCTCTGGGAAAATGTCAGGAGAGTCGCTTCTCTGCTAGAAACTCCTCTACTCCCTTGATAGCAAGTGGAGTTCCGTTGAACTTTTCGGGCTCGATGTGGGATCGGTACTCGTCGAGGCGCGCCAGAAACCCGTCGAGCCGCTGAGCGTCGAGTTCCTCCAACTCGCCCCAGTCGCCGGTGCGCTCCTTGGCGAGGTAGAACGCATTGATATACTGTTCGTGGTTGTTGGCCTCGGGCATGGCGTAGACTGGCTTGCCGAGGTAGAGGGCCTCGCCGACGAGCTGGTTCCCGGCGGTGCTGATGAGTGCCTCGCAGGTGCCAAGATCGGCCAGAAAACGGGACTCGTTGATTTCCTCGAAGTGCAGGTTTCCGTCGTCGGGGCGCTTGCCAAGGCCATAGACGCGGACGGGCATCTTCGTTTCCCGGAGCGCCGCGAGCACATTACTGGGGGCAAATTTCCGCAGGTACGCGACAAGATGTCCCGAGCGACCACGCGGAGCCGTCAGGACGGATGGGCGCAGGATGACACCCGTCTGGATCACGTTCTTGAAACCCGATCGCAGCGGCGGAAAGTAGAAAGACGAGACGATGGTTCGCGCCATGCCGGTATAGTATGAACGCACCACGAGCGACATGAGCCAGGCGTGGCGACGCAGCCAGCCGGGGAGCTCCGACAGATCATTCACCACGAGGAAGTGCTGGTGGTTGAGGCTGATGAAGGGGACGCCGCATTCCTTCGCGGCGCGGGGAAGCGAGGGCTCGAAGTCCGTCACCACGAGGTCCGCCTTTTCGGAGCGGATCCTCGCTCGGAGCATGGCCTTCAGGCGATGATAGCCCGTCAGGTAGCGACCCGCCATCCCAAGCGTCGCCACGGTGTCGAGTCGATGCTTGGCGGTGTAGTGAAACCGCAGGCCGGGGATCTGTTCCACCGTGACATTGGTGCCCGCATAGGCCGGCCCCAGCAGATCGTAGGCGTCGCCCGGGGCGAAGATCGTGATCTGGTGGCGATCACGCAGCAGGTCCACCACCGCGCGCACGCGGGTGGCGTGGCCACGCCCTTCGCCCGACAGACTGTAGAAGATACGCGCCATAGCGGAAAGCTCTCCTGACGGTCACCCACCAAAACAATCCCCGTCCAGCAACAACCGGACGGGGACGTTGACATTCATGCGGCAATCCCGGGTTGGCGGGTTACTGCTCCGCCGGGTAGCTCGGGATCGAGACGCGCTCGATGCGGAGGTCCTCAAGAACCACCGGGACGGTAACCGCCGGGCGTGTCGGGAAGGCGTCGATCAGGTCGTAGGCGAACACCAGCGTCGAGACATCCGCGGGGCGGACGTTCAGCGGCAGGTAAAGCTCCACCTTCACGGGACGACCGGCAACCGGGACGATGTTCTGGTTGTTGCCCGGTTCGATGACCGCTTCGGCGATGCGCTGGAAGTCACCAGTGGCAAGGCGGAGGCGAACCACGGGGACGTTGAGCGCGTTGGCCGCGGGAACCTCGCTGGAGAGGACAGCGGTGGCGCGATAGATCCATGGCCCCTCGTCGCCTGCAGCAACATCAGGGAGCGGGATATCGTCACCGTCCAGCACCCAGAAGCCGAAGCCCAGGTTGGAGCGGTTGGCGAACTGGATGCCGAGACCCGTAGAAGTCGAGGTGAAGTCCGGCAGCGTGTAACCGGTGGCTCCGCCTGTGCCCCACTGAGAGCGCTCGGCGTCCGAGTCCAGAGTGTTGGAGTAAAGCAGTTCGGTGGCCTTCACGACCGTGTTGGTGTCGACCGGGTCGCAAACGGGGAGCGGGAAGATGCCGGTGCCGTCGTAGAATGTCGGGCGGCTCGAGGTGCCGGAGGCGCCCGAGATGGCAACGCTGGTCTGGCAGGCCGTCAGGATGCTGTCGAACTGGCCTTCCTTGGTGGTGATGCAGGGGGCGCAGTTCGCCAGCAGGTCCACACTGGCGGTGTAGGTGAGGGTCAGGTCTTCGCCGAGGGACGAGCTTGCAACCAGTGAGTACTGTCCTGGAGCAAGGGCCCCCTGGGTCAGGGTGACGCCGGACCCGGAGGTACCCGCGGCACACTTGATGGTGCTGGCGGCGTCGCCGCAGCAGGAGCGCAGGTCGAGGTAGAGGCCGGACTCGATCTGGCTGGAACCGGTGACCGTGAAGCTAACATCGGCTCCGCTGGCAGGGACTTCGAAACACCAGAGGCCGATATGCTTCGCGGCGTTGTCGAGCCGGTAGATCTCAACCTGCTCCAGCTTGAGGCCCGCCGTGGAGCTATCGTCCGAGGCGAAGTTGGCCAGATCGAAGCTGACAGAGTAGGATTTGAACTCGTTGGTGGCGAGGAGCTGGCCAGCAGGAGGTGCAATGATGAGATCCTGGTAGCGGCTCTCAGTGCTGACGGGGGTCAGCGAGTTGTCACCGCGGCTGTTCGTGGTGATCAGGACGGCGTTTTCGTTGGTGCCGCTGTTGGCGCGCATCCGCATTCCGGGGACCTGCGAATCGGGGACGCCACTCGTCGCGCGGACGCGGCTGCGGACCAGGTAGAGGCTATCGGAAACGATACTGAAGGCGGGCACCGGAGAAGTCCAGAACCCGAAGGTGTAGTTGTTACCCGCGGTGGTCAGCGTCAGGCTGCCATCGACGGCGGGAGAAACGGTGCGATTGCCCAACACGGACCCGGAGGCAGGCGCCAGGTAAGTGGGAGCCGCACTGCCGAAATTCCAACCCTCGCGCGACGACTCGAAGGTGATCTCCGACATCTGGACGATTTGGGCAATGTCCAGCGGCGGCGGCGTGACCGTGGTCACGGGAGTGGTCGTGGGAGCCGGGGTCGGCGCAGGCGGTGCCTTGGCGCATTCAGCGTCCTCGACCGAGAGTTGGCGGATCGCGACGCGCGTGCCGACTTCCGCCGTGGAGGCAATGACCGGGCGCGTCGTCAGCATGGTGAAGGCAAGCCGCGGACGGGAAGACTTGTCGTTGACGGAGAGACGTGGGTACCGAGCGAAGAGGGTCGATGCGCCGCCAGCGGTCCTCTCCTGATAGACCTTCCGGTAGATCGGAATGTTGCGGTAGGCGCTGACCCAGTTGATGTTCTCAATGGAGAAAACCGGGGCTTCGGTGCCGCTGCGGAATGCGGGGGCAAGCACTTCGCCGTTGTCGGGATCGAGTTCCGGGGCCTCACGAGTGTAGGCCACAAAGACCAGACGACGACCGGACTGGGAGATATCGAGGTCGAAGCAATCGACGTTCGACCAACCAGCCAAGGCCGCCAGGCTATCTTCACCGGAAAGGTTGATGATGCGTCCCGTGCGGGTGGCGATGTGGATGCGGCGAATGGCGGGGCTTTCCGTCTTGTGCACAGCCGTGAAGTAAACGACGCCGGAGTCTTCGTTGAAGACAGGCGTGCGGAAGTCCGTGAGCACCGCGCTCGTGTCGGAGAGGATGGTTTCGGAAATGACCGTACCATCGGTCTGGAAGTTGAGCGCCTTGATGGCGTTGGGCGTGGCGTAGAGGATCGCGGTACCGGTGCTGTTCCAGGCCGGGTCGCGAGCGCCCGGATCGTTGATGAGCAGGCGCTGGTTGATACCATCAGTCGTGGCGGTGTAGATATTACCGTCCGCAGTGGTAATCGCAATCTGCTCCTTCACCGGGTTGGCCTTCATGCCGGTGATGCGGGAGTTGAGGCCCATGAACACCGACCCCTGATAGTTCACCCGGTCGTCGAGCTCGTCGGTCCCATCGGCGAGGCGCTCTCCTCGGGCGTTAACGGCGCCGATGGAGAACTCGCCCACGCTGTTGGCATAGAGCACCTCGTTGCCGCCGTTCGTCAGGACAACCTGCTGGCTGGCGAGGGGGATGTCACGGTCGACAGAGGCAAGGTAGTCTGCCTGCGCCTTGGACATCATCGTCGCATTGAGGCTGTAGAACACAAAGCCGCCATGATCCCGGAAGACGTTGAGCATCTGGACGGGAACACCGTTCTGGTCGTACTCGTAGGTGGGGAGGTACGAGGAGCCGGGCGAAAGGCGGAGCTTGAACTGCACCTCGGTGGTACCCTCCGGAATCGGGGGCATCATGAACTGGAACTTGCGGATGGGCATCTCGGAAGTGCGAGCGGTGACATCATACTCGCCATACCAAATCGGATAGGTCACCGTGGTGCTGCCGGTGGTGACGTCGCGAAGTTCATCGGGAGCGCAGAGGCGCTTCTTGGAAGTGCCAAAAGTGTCGCCGGTGAAGGAGTGGATCGTCTTGCGGACTTCGGAGCTGCCGGTATCCGTCTCGATGAAGTAGGAGACATCGAGGGCCAGGGTGTCGATCTGCTCGCGAACCTGTGCGGCAGTGGTGCTGGAGGCGATTTGCACGCCGAGTTCAAATCCGATCTCGATGGTGACGAGCGCGGGTGTCTCGCTGCCGGCGAAGGCCGTATTGATCTTCTCCTTCGGTCCGGCCAGCTCGATGGTGGTGTTGCGCTGATAGGCACCGCGCGGATTGTAGATCAGGTTCGGATCGTCCTGAAGATCCACTCCAGCGTTGGTGGGAATACTATCGGTCCAGACATAGATGGGGCCGGGATCACCGGGCTCCGGCTTTTGGCTCCCGTCCTCGAAAAGGATAGAATCCACCGGCTCCAGATACGGGGAGGTAATGATGCCACCGCGGCCGGCCAGAATCCATTGCCCGAAGGGTTCTTTGACATCCTCGTTGCCGTTCTCATCTTCGATGATGGTCTGGAGACCATCGATGAAGTTGGAGTCTTCGCCGGTGGCACGCCAGCCAAAGGCGATGGTGGCGCGGTCTTCCACCGTGAAGGGGTCGAAGGGGAGTTCGTTCCCTTCATCGTCGGTGCGGGTCGGGGTGCCGGCAGCGCCGAAGGTGTAGTTTACCAAAGTCGGGGAAGTGGACGTGGTGTCCATCATCAGGGTATTGAAGGTATCGCCGGTCGGTTCGGGATTCGTGGCGAGGGCGCGGGCCGGGTTGAAGCGTCCGAAGCCCATGATCTCGTTGTAGCTGTTGATATACTCAAACTTGCCGCGGGTGTCGAGCGCCGGATCCGGAATGTCGAAGCCACAGCCAACGGTGTAGTCGGTGTCGGGCTGGGAGGTGCGGGTCGGCGAGGGGAGGTCATTGAACGACGTCATGACCTGGAGGATGGTGTCGCCGCCGTCCTCGCGGGGAGGGCAAAGACCGGGATTCTCGACCGTCTTGGGGAGGGCGGTCTTGTTGGAGGCGCCCGGGTCGCGGCGGTCGCGGCGGTCCTGACGGGAGTTGACCGCACCGTAATCAATGAGCGGAGCCATGCAGGTGTAGCGCTCGTCACTCAAAATCAGGGCAGCGGCGCCGGCGGCGTAGGCAGCCGAGACGCTCGTTCCCAGATACGAATCGGCGACGCTGGCGGTGGTGCGGGCAAAGGTCAGGATGTTGCCGAGGGAGCCCCACTCGCTGTTGGTGTTGCCGGTAACGGACGGGACTGATCCGCCGTAGCCTTCGGGGCCGCGAAGGTCCGCGGCGATAATGCCGGTGCCGTAGGTTTCATCGCCGGAGCTGTTGGCGTTGATGCGGTAGGAGGGCATCACGATGTCGACGCCCTGACCACCCCAGTTGGATTCGGTGAGGCGGTTGTCCTCTGCCGAATGACCACCGACGGCGACCGTGTAGGCGCTGCTGGCGGGATACTCGGTCTGGGAGAAGAAGTTACCGGCGGCAGCCACGTTCACGAGGCCGACGCCATCGCGTCCGGAGCGGAAGGTCTGACGGAAAGCCGCCTCAACCTCGGGGACAATCAACTCGCTGCTGCAAGCCACGGGGATGACGTAGGGATGCAGGTTCACATCGATGCCAGCGGACACGGTGTCCGTCAGCGAGGAACTGATGCGCGCGTTGGTTGTTGAATAATCGGAGGCAAAGATGCGGGAGGTGTAGATCTTCACGCCGGGAGCGACGCCGATCATGCCCTGGCTGTTGGCGGCACCGGCCACGATGCTGGCCATGGCCGTGCCGTGGGCACCGAGCGTGTTGCGGACCGGATCCGGGAGACCACCGTCAACGGCATCGCGACCGATCAGCGGATCCAGGCTGGTGGCCAGATCAGGATGGGTGCGTTCAGTGCCGGAGTCGAAGACCGCGACGCTGACCGCCGCATTGCCGTAAGTGGAGTTTCCGAGCGTCTTGTTGTGCATCCAGGCGCGGGGGACGTCCATGTCCGCGTCGGACTTGCCATAGCCGTAGTTGGTGTTCTGGCCGTCGGAGAAAAGAGGCCACTGAAGCCCAAAGTACGGGTCGCTGATGGTGAAGGACTGAGCTGCGGCGGTGGGCTCGCCGGTGAAGGCGATTTCCGCGACCGAGTGCTCGACAGCCGGATTGGTCGCGAGCGTATCCGAGAAGGAAATCATGGCGGCGTCGGGGTGACGGCCGGTCTCGAGCAGAGCGGAGCCGTTGCTGGATTCATAAACCAGCTTCAGGCCGTTCTCCGCATAAAAGCGCTGCTTGTCCGCCTCGCGGGCCGACTTGGCAAAGGTCACCTGAACCCGTCCCGTGAAGGCCATCATGCTGAGGGGGTGCGGGTCGCCATCGCCGAGGTAGGTCGGGGCGACGGTGCGGATGGGGATTCCTTCCGCAGAGGCGAGACGGGCCTGGGCCTGCTTGGGGGTAGCCGCCACGACGACCGCCTTGGCGGACGCGAGCGTCTTAACCATCTTGAAACCAAGCTTTTCCGTGTCTGCGGCGGCGCGCTGGAGGACCTCGTCCCCGGTCAGCGACTCGTCATAGATCAGGGTTGCGTGACGGGTCGACTCGACGAGCGGGCGGCCCTTGGCTGCTTCGACGATATTGGAAACCGCTCCCCCCGGGGCGGCGGCTTCCAGTCCCACGGTCGCGCCAGAAAGCACCGCAGTTGCGGCCATGAGAGTGAAAAGCGATTTGAGCGGATTTCTCCGAACCATGCGAGTCCTCGCGTCGATGACTACCCGATGTTGTGAAACGACGGGTTATCGGACCTGATCAGGCACACTAGGCGACAGTCCTCTTTGAGCCTACGTCAACCGTGAGCCCCCAATCACCGCTAGGGCAAGCGCATTGTGGAATCGCCCAGAAGTCACTGCGGCGGGGGCTCGATCAATCGGTGCGAATGGAGAGCGATTGATTGCTATCAAGGGACGAGGTGCCCAGCGGTGGCCTAAGGACCCCGCGCGGGTCGATCTGGGAGGCACGCTCCAAGTCCAGTACCGTGTAGCTGTCGTTGTGAAAGACCACGGAACGGTCGTTGACCGGTTCGCGCAACACCACATAGCGAGCGCCATAGGTGGTCGCCACTAGGACCATTTGCCACGGCGGAGCGTCGGCTTGGGGGATCTTGACGAAGGGGACATAGGGGTCTATGTTGGCGGCGAGGGCGTAGCGTTCGGCCCATTCGGCCAGATCCGGGGCGCGGTACGGGATGTTCTTCAGGTCAACCACGATCGGGCGCTGCTCCCAAAGGCGGAAGCCATCCATGGCGGGCGGGATTGCGAAGAGCGCATGGCCCGGGGTGTTGTCCCGAATCCACTCGGTCAGCTCGCGCCGGTCCGGATCGTTCGGCTCAACGGCCACGAGCCAGTGCTCGCGGTGAACGCGGTTCGTCAAATTGCGGAGAGCCTCGGACCGTTGGAGCGACACGATACCGCCGAAACCAAGGAGTGCCCCCAGCGCCAGCCAACGCCGTCGCGGCGGAGTCCAGGAATGGGCGGGCAGGGCTCGCATGTCGCCTTGCCAGGCGCAAAAGGCCGCGTGCAATGCCACGACCGCGGGACCGAGGAGCGATTGAAGACGGAACAAGATCAGCATCACAAACAACACGACGAGGCGGGCCACAGTACCGTGCCCCGCCGTGGAGCGCCATCCCGCCTCAAGCATCCCCAGAACCCCGATGAGGAGCAGAAGCGATAGCAGACGGAAGGGCTGAAGGTAGGCGATGATGGGCACCACCTGCATGCGACCGAGGACCACGAAAGCAACGCAGGTCACCAGGAACCAAGCGAGCAGCACAGCCGGCACTGCCAGCCGTCGGTAGGCGCCGCGGTCGCTGATGCGCCACCAGCACCACACCGCCGCGAGGAGGAAGACTCCCGCCTGAAGGAAATCGGCGACAGGCCAGGTCCAGGGTTGGTGGTGGTGCGGATGGCGAAACTGAAGCAACTGAATGACCTGGGTTCCGGTGATGGGCCCGCTGCTTCCCTGGAGAAACCCGATCAAGGCAGGGAGCCACGTCACCGACCCGAGCGCCACGGCTCCGAGCATCGCCTGGAGCCACTCGCGATCACGCCGCCCCGCGAGGAACGCGGCCGCACCGACCACGACAAAGATCGGCCCGCCGATGAACAGGTGGGCGAAGAATCCGAATCCGGCCACCATCGCGAGGGTGATCCAATGGGACTCCCGCTCGATGAAGCGAATGCCAATGGCCAGCGTCCAGACAGCCGCCGCCATGCCGAGGAAGGCCGGCTCCCAGTGGCCCCCTTGCAGGAAGTGGGAACCGACACGCAACCGGGGCTCCGCGAAGGTGGCCAGCATGGCGAACACCGCAATCAGTGGGCGTCCCGGAAGAAGCGCCATCGCCAAACGCCAAACGCCCATGAGGAGGAAAAGCCGCGTGCCGACGTGGAGCATGAGGAACGCCCCATTCTCGCCGAAGTTGGCCACAAGGGGGGCAATGGCATGCAGCAACTGGGGGTGGGATGGCGGGTTGGAAAGGATCACGTCGGGCGCGAGATAGTACGGATCCGCGATGCGCCGCAGGAAGGTGAGAAGGAAGTCGTGGTTGCCGACACCGAAGCGGTGACCCTGGGCCAGCACAAACCACGGCGTCAGCATGACCGCCAGCCAGTCGAGGAATCGCTGCCACTTCGGAGCTTCGTTCATGGGCGGCCAATCTCCCGTTGCCGGGCACGGTCCCTGTGGGCCAACAATCCGCCCCTCGAAGGAGTCGTTCCCGCTATGTTCTGGCTGTTTGCAATTCCGTCCCTGATCATCGTCTGCGCAATCATGGGCACCCTGTTTTGGATGGCGAAGGACGTTCCCGACGCCTCGCACCGGGACAGAAAGTTTCGGCTGAATCCCGAGCTCATCCGGGCAATCGCCTATGTGGCCGTGATCCTGGTGTGCCTGATCGCAGCCATGTATGAGCTATCGCTCTATGATGACATGATGGAGCCGTGAGTCGCATCAACCGATCTCGTCTCCCGAGCCTCCCTGGAAGGTGACCTCCGGGTTGGTGAGGCGGAGCAGGGCGGGGAGGAAAACGAGCGTGGCGAAAAGCACCGCGATCGTGCCCACGATCGAGAGCAGCCCGATTTCACGGATGCCCTGGAAGCTGGCCACGCAAAGGGATCCGAAGCCAAAGATCGTCGTCAGCGAAGTGATCATGACGCCGCGACCCGTCTTCTCGACAGCCAAGCGAAGCGTGTGATGACCGGGCTCGTAGAACCGCTCGAGCAGGTGGATGCTGTTGTCCACGCCGATGCCGATAATCATGGGAAGGACGATCACGTTCAGATAGGTGAACTGGATGCCGAGCATGTACATCGTGCCCAGCATGCACAGAATCGCGAAGAACACCGGCAGCATGGCGAGCAGGGCCCTGTATAGACGACGGAAGTAGAAGGCGAGGTAGAAGTAAATGCCGGCGATCACAACCAGGAGCACGATGGCGAGGTCGCGCGTGATGACACCGCGCAGCTCGGCGGAAAGCACGTCGTTCCCGAGCACCGTCAGCGGCGCCGGGTTTGACTCCGTCGCCAGGTCGGTGGCGAGTCGGTCCTTGAACAACCGCGGAACTCCCTCCACCCAAAGTCCTCGCCGGGGATAAATGCGCGTGATGACGCGGACCTGTTCGCGGCTGCGGTCGCTGACCATGTAGCGCAGCAATGCCCCGTAGAATGCCGGGTCGGCCGTCATGGCGCTGGTGATCGGTGGCTCCGTGGCGGCGAGAGCCATGCGGCTGTGGACGACGAGTTCCTCCAGCCTGTCGAGCGTCGGCTTGAAGAACTCAGCGGGAATGCCTGCCGCGATCGATCGTCTCTCCAAATCGGCGCGCAGACGATTCACCTCGATTCCCGAGAAGCGCGAAAGACTTTGTCGTTGAGCCGCCTCGCCGGGGAAGACGTAGCGCAGCGAGTCGATGCTCACGATGTCGTAAAGCGAGCGCGCCACCATGGCGTTGTCGAAGACCCGGTCGTTCATGGCGAGGGCCTCTTCGAGCGTATGGGCCTCGAGGATGACGATGACCGGGTTGCCGGGTACCTCAAAGTGGGCCCCGATGCGAGCCAAGAGCGCCTGATACTCGTCGTTGGGCTGGCGGAGGCTTTGGAAGTCCTCATTGAACTCGGCCTTGGTGGCGTAGAAGCCGAAGAAGACAGCTACACAAAGCCCCGCCGCCACGGCCATTCGCGGATAGGCGAGCACGGCGAAGGCGACCTTCTTCAGGCCAAACGTCGCCATGGGGCGCCGCGCGTGGCGCGTCAGGCGGGACGATATGATGATCAGCGCCGGCAGCGTCGCCGCGTTCGCCACGAGGCAGGCAATGATGCCGATGCCACCGAAGAGCCCGAGTTGCCGGAATCCCTCGAACCGGGTGAGCATCATCGCGAAGAAGGCCACGCCGGTGGTGATGGCGCCCGCCACGATGGAGGGACCGGTCTGGTGGATGGCGATGCGGAGCGCATCCTCCACCGACTTGCCGCCGCGCATGTCATCGGTGAACCGGTTGTAGAAGTGGATCGAAAAGTCGATGCTGAGGCCGATCATGATGGCCGCAAAGGTGAGCGTGACCTGCGTGATGCGGTCGAGGAAAAGGCTGGCAATGCCCATGGTCCAGACGACGCCGACGGCGAGCGGGATCGCCACGAGGAGCACGCCCTCGGGCTGGCGGAAGGCCACCAGGAACAGGAGCAACACCGCGATGAAGCTGACCAGCGACGTGCTGGTCACATCGGACCGGATGTCGAATTCGCCCGAGGCATTCTCGATGTGTGGTCCCGTGAAGGAGATGCGGAACTGCTTCTTCCAGGAGGGGTTTCGCTCGAAGAGGCCCGCGGTGGTCTTGTCGAGGAAGCTCTTCAATTCCTGCGACAAAACGAGGTCGGTGGGCGATGCAAGGGGCCATAGGACGAGGAGCATCATCTGGCCGTCGGTGGAAAGGTAGGCACCGTCGGTATCGACGCCACGGAGCGGCCCGGCGGTGAGTCGGCCCTGGGAATCGATCAGGGGACCGATGCCGAGCGGATCGGACTGCAGCGCGCGCAGGGACTCGGTGGACGAATTGGCGGCGACTTTGGTGGCAATCGCCGCGACGGTTCGTTCGACGTTCGCGGGACTCAGACGCGCTTCGATGGCAGTCAGGTCCGGGTCGGTCAGTCGCGCGACCGACACCACATCGGGCACGGCACCGAAGGTGTTCTCACCGAAGGAGGCGCCAATGCGGCGGAAGATGGTTGGATCCATGAGGGCGGATTCGAGCTCGCCTCGGATGGCGAGCAGACGCTCGGAACCACTGGCTCGGACGTCCTCAGGGGCATCATCGCGAATCTCTGCGACCGCGATGAGGTATTCCTGGCGTCCGAAGTCCCATTCGGCAATGCGGGTGTTGCGTGCAACCTCCGAGTCCTGTGGGAGGAGAGCCGCCACATCCATCTCGATCCGCAGGCGGGTCAGTGCCGCCCAGGCCGCGAGCGCGGTCAGGATGGCCACCACGGCAAGCGACAGCAGCGGCGACCGGACGGAGCGTCGGCCGATCAGCGTGATCGCGCGTCGACTCAAGTGGTGCCTCCCGGTGCGCCGAGTTGCGAGAGCGGGCGAACCCGGCGGGCCTCGGGCGGCTCAAACTGCTGGGGCCGCAGTGCAGGCTCGAGCCGATATTCATTCACATTGATCTTGAAGGTGGAATCCTCGGGCAGCAACTGGAGCGTCAAGTTGCTGGGCATCGGCTGACGACCATCTCCCTCCAGCTTGTACGACAGGTAAGAGACGCGAATCTGTTCGTTGCCGAAGCGGTCGCGGAGGAGAAACTCGCGCACCAGCCCATCGGACTTTCGCACCAGCCAGAATCCCTGGGCCCGCTCGATGCCGACCCGCGCGACAACCAGGAGGTTCGTGCCCTCGTCACTCACCACCACCGGCTCACTGGACTCGAGCACCCGGCGCAGTTCGGAAAGTACCTGAAGGGAGGCCACCAGCTCGCGCGGTGAGAGGCCTCCGATGACACGCGAAGCCCGCGACAGGTCCGCCATGGTGCCGTCGTAGCGGGCTCCTTCATCGCGGATGTAAAGGTGTGCCTTCCCGTCGCGCAGCAACAGGTCGAATAGCGTAATGTCGAGTCGGCTCCCGCGCAGGCGGATGCGATCAGGTTCCTGGTAAAGGGCGCGGATGGAGACGAAACCACCGCCGGCCGGGGTGCGCGCCTTGACGCCGGCGTCGACAAGCAACTCCGGGCGGTGGGGCGAGGTCGCCGCCAACGAGGTGAGGAGGGAAGCCTTGTCGGCGACGGCCCACTTGCCGGCCTTCAGGTCCGCTTCGGGCCAGGCGCTCTGGAAGCGGCCGCGCCCGCCGCAGCCGGTGGCGCAAATGGCCACGAGCAGGGCGACGAGGAGGAAGGCGGGATAAGCAGTGGGGCGAAAGTGCAATGGACCGATCCCTCAAGCGGCGGTGGGGCTATTCCCCGCCCATAGCCGCAGGGAGTCAAGCGCCCCGGAGAGGCACGGGCACGGGCCGATCCGAAAACAAGGACCCGGCGGGTTTATTCGAGGGCCAGGCGTAGGCGGCTTGCCGGTGCCAGGTCGGGAGTCGGAAACGGCACGGGCCAGTAAAGCATCTCGGCACGGCCGCCCTGCGGATCCAGATCCACCTGGGTGATGCTGCGCGTGGCGGTCTCGGCGCGGGCCATCAGGGGGGACCACTCAGCAAGGTCGGGGGGCTGGAGCAGGTGCAGGGCAGGAAGGTCGCCCTTCATCGTCGCGCCGGAACGGATCCACGCCTCGAAGGCTTCGCGCCGCCACTCCAGCACGGCGTCGCGGTTCCAGGAGCTTGAGGTGATCATCTCCCATTCGGCGTCAAGGCGGCGAACGTCAAGGTTCTCGAACCCGTCCCATTGGACCACGATGGCGTTGGCCTCGCCGATCACGACGAGCGTGAAGGAAAGGAACAGTCGCGGGTCCAGTTCCTTGTCGATGTGTTGCAGCACGTCGCGAAAACCACCGGCAGAAAGCAGCAGCGGGATGATGCGCCCCCGGCTGATGTTGTTGGTCGAGTCGACATGGCGGTACTGGTCGTTCTCCCTGTAGCCATTGAGAATGCAGGCGGCGACTCCGCGGCTGTTGACGCCGATCCAGGTACCCTGCGCCGCGCCGTCCCGCGGTGCGGCGATGGCAAGGCCCGATTCGGGGCGCGAGAGGGCCGGGGGCAATTCGCCGGCGCGGCTGCGGCGCTCGTCACGATTAAAGGTCAGAAGCTGGCGGGCGCCCGATCGGTGCAGGGTCAGTGTACACATGGCATCAGGCTCGGGGGGCGGGGATGGTTGGAGGCGTTGCGGTCGCAGGTTCGTCGATGGGGGCCACGTCAACGGATACACTGATTCCCTGGCCGCCGCCACCGAGGATCACCCCGCGAATCGGACTCACGTCGCTGTAGTCACGTCCCCAGCCGAGTGTGATGTGGCTTGCCTTGGGTGTGCTGTTGTTCGTCGGGTCGAAGTCCAGCCATCCGATGCCGGGAAGGAACGCGGCGCACCAGGCGTGGGAGGCATCGGCACCGATCAGGCGCGGGCGACCGGGGGGCGGCGTGGTGCGGAGGTATCCGCTCACGTAGCGGGCAGCCAAGCCAATCGAACGCAGGCAACCGATCATCAGGTGGGCAAAGTCCTGGCACACGCCGCGGCGGGTGCGCATGACCTCGCTGATGGGCGTGGAGATGGTGGTGGTGGCGGGGGCGTACTTGAAGTCGGTGTTGATGCGCCGATTGAGATCAAGAAGGCCCTCCAGGATCGGACGGCCGGGAGGGAACGAGACCAGCGCGTAGTCGGCCAGTTCCCGACTGCGGGTCACATGGGGCGAGTCAAAGACCTGCTCGAAGGCCTCGAGGCCTGCGGTGGTCAGGTCTCCGCGCATCTGCTTGCGGGCGGCCTCCCAAGGAGTTGTCTCGGAGGCCTTGGGATAGGGCCTCGTGCCCACGGCGACCTCGCTCTCCACGCGCACCACCAGCCGATCATGGTGCTGCTGCACGGTGAAGAACGACGTGATGTTGGAGAAGAAGTCCGCGCGCTTCTGAAAGACCGAGGGCTCCGGCGTAATCTTGAACTCGTTGCGGTGGCAGCGCTGGAACAAATGGTCGCGCGGCGTCAGGTGCGCCTTGTTGTGGCACAGCGTCACCAGCGACCCGTATGTATAGACGGTTTGGTGTGTGACACGGAAGCGAGTCATCACGATTCCTCCTCGCTACCGAGTTGGCGCACCGGCTCGGTGTGGCTGAAGTAGGTCTGCGTCAGGGAGTCGGAAAGGACGGGCAGTTCCTTGAGGAATTCGTCGATCAGCCTGAGTAGTTCCAGGTGGTCGCCATGTTCGTCGGGTTTGGCCAGTCCCTCCACTTCCAGAAGTCCGAGGCGCGAGGTCAGCGCCAACATGATGCGCTGCTCCGTGGAGCGATGAGTCGACTTCTCCCGGGGGAGTTCCTGAACGTGCTCGCTCAGGTTGGCGAACTGCCAGGCAAGCGAGCGGGGATTCGACTCGTCGGTCAGGAGTAGGTCGAGCACCGCATCGAGCTGGAGGGTCGTCAGATAGCGATAGCGATACGTCATGGCGCTGTCCGCGACCTCGAGCAGTGCCTGAAGGACGGCGCCCTCGTGCTCCTGTTTGTGAACCGCAGTGCTCTTGAGCAGCGTCAGGATATTGATGGATCGCTCGACACGGCGTCCGATGTCGAGGAATCGCCAGGTGTGCCCGCGTGTCATGCTTTCCATCGCGAGTCCGTTGAAGGAGGCAATGGTGAGTACCAGCTGGCTGACGTATGTATAGACATCGCCGAGCGGGACGATGACGTTCGGGTCGTGCTCGCCCAAGTCCGCATCCAACCGATGGATGATGCGCCAACTATCGCTGGATAGACGATCACGGACAATCCATGCGGTGCGGCGCAGCGCTGAAAGCATCCAGCGAAGGCTGCCAGGGCGGTTCTCGTCATAGATGGCCGCGACCAGCTCGCGCTCCAGGAAATGATCCCATGCCCGTTGGTCCTCGATGGGTGGCGGTGTTGGCACCAGATCGAGATCCGCAAGGACGTTGACCAGGGAGGGGAGCTCCGGCGTCGCCGCCAGCCCGTGATCCCCGGCGGCGCGGCTGAGGATGGCCCGAATCAGGCGCACGCCCGCGTCGAGCCGCTCGATGTATCGCCCGAGCCAGAAGATGTTGTCGGCGACGCGGCTGGGGTGCTGATCGGCGGCGCCGCGATTGAGCGTGAGGATTCGCTGCGAGGCCTGGGCCACGGTCGTCGCCGCGATGGGACCATCCGAAATTACCCAGGTATCCTTCGAACTGCCGCCGCGCTTCGGCGAGACGAGCTGGGACTGCGGTGAACCGGAGATGAGCGTCATGCCCCCCGGCATCACCTCGTAACTGTCGCCGGTAGCCACCGCGTAGACGCGGAGCACCATGGGGCGGGGCTCGAAACGACCATTGGCCCAGGTCGGTGTCGTGGCCAGGGAGACGATCTCCTGCCCAACGTAGATTGCCGGGTT
The DNA here is from genome assembly GCA_016125005.1 of bacterium. GTDB lineage: Bacteria > Sumerlaeota > Sumerlaeia > SLMS01 > SLMS01 > WGMQ01. The sequence continues at coordinate 56,262 of WGMQ01000004.1, forward strand.
CTCCTTGATGCGAGCCACCACCGCCGCCGCCTGCGCATCCGTGAGCGTAGGCCCAAAGGAAGGCGCCACGCGCGTGTGGGGCTGGGCCGCCTTTACCACGAGCTTCTTCACGTTGGCACAGACGTATTCGAGCGACGTCGAGTCCCCGCACCACCAGGTCGGTACCGACGGAAGCTGGAGGGTCTCGTCGGCAAAGTACTCCGCCACATCGCCGGTGTAACCCATGAAGCCGTAGCTGCCAACGAGGCCGCTGCCGAGCGCATTCACCACGGCAACGTTCCCCGCATGTGCCGCCTGAACCAGCCCGGGGATGCCGATGTGCGAGTCGTAACGCAGTTCCAGTGGATCGCACTTCGAATCGTTCACGTTGCGCATGATGACGTCGACCAACTGAAGCCCACCGAGTGTCTTCAGGTAGACGCAGTTGTCGCGTGTGGTCAGGTCGCCGCCCTCCACGATCGGATAGCCAAGATAGCGGGCCAACGACACGTGCTCGAAGTAGTTCTCACTGAAGGGTCCCGGCGAGAGAATGACGACCCGCGGGTTGTCACGATTGTGCCGCGCGAGGCTGTTCAGCGTCTCGCGGAATGCCTGGAAGAAGCCCACAAGGCGATGAATCTGGTAGTCCTGAAAAACCTCGGGGAAGGTGCGCGAGACGCTGATGCGATTTTCCAGCGCATAGCCGGCTCCGGAAGGCGCCTGCGTGCGGTCGGCCAGCGCGTACCAGCGACCATCGGCGGATTTGGCCAGGTCGGCGGCGTATATATGCAGGAAGGTACCACCGGGGACCTTCATGCCATGGACGGGGCGCAGGAAGCCGGGGTGCGAAAAGACAAGATCGGCCGGGAGATGCCCTTCCCGCAGCAAGCGCTGCTGGCCGTATAGATCGCACAACATGCGATTAAGAAGCCGGGCACGCTGGCGCACACCGGTCTCGATCCGTGCCCATTCGTCCGGGGCGATCAGGTGCGGAATTGACTCCACACTCCACGCCTGCGCGAGTCCCGTCTCATTCTCGTTAGGGTTGAACGTGACGTCGTTCTCACGAATTAGTCGCGACGTGATTTCCCAACGTCGCGCGTACTCGCCGGGGGAAATCTCCGCCAAGTGGCGGAGAAACTGGACCCAGTGCGGACGCACCTTCGCGGGAGCGGAACAAAGTTCATCAAACCCCGTGCCGCGCGGACGATAGTCCTTGAGAAGGTGCGCGTATAGACGCTCTGCCGATTCCTTGGGCCAGTCCATCCTGCCTCGCTCTGCTTAGTGGCGGAGGTCCAGCGTCAGCGGGAACTCCGGATTGATTTCCTGCTTCAGGCTCTGCATCCGACCCGGCGTGTGCCCGAATGGGAAGAACCGCGCCATGCGGCGGGATTCTGCCTCGTAGGCATTGACCGGGAAGCGTTCGTAGTTACGACCGCCCGGGTGCATCACGTGGTAGGTACAGCCGCCGACCGAGCGACCATTCCAAGTGTCCACAATATCGAACACCAACGGCGTGTGAACAGGAATCGTTGGGTGGAGGCATGATGGTGGCTGCCAGGCGCGATAGCGAACGCCCGCTACGAACTGGCCAACGGTGCCTGTGTTGCGAAGGGGAACCGCGCGCCCGTTGCAGGTGACCGCGTGACGGGAACCGATCATGCCATCGACCTTGACCTGGATGCGCTCGACCGAGCTGTCCACAAAACGGACCGTTCCGCCACCGGCAGGTTCCTCGCCCAGGACCAGCCAAGGTTCGATCGCCTGACGAATCTCCATGCTGACGTCGCGGCGCTGGATCGTGCCGAACACCGGGAAGCGGAATTCGAGGTGCGGGGCGAACCAAGCCGGGTCCAGCGCGAAACCGCTGTCGCGCAGGTCGCCGATCACATCGCCGAAATCCTGCGCCACAAAGTGCGGCAGCATGAAGCGATCATGCAGCTCCGTGCCCCAGCGCACCAGCGGTGCCTTGTAGGGCTCGCTCCAGAAGCGCGCCACCATCGTCCGCAGCAGGAGCTGCTGAGCGAGGCTCATCTGCGCGTGCGGCGGCATCTCGAAGGCGCGGAACTCCACCAGGCCGAGGCGGCCCGTCGAGCTATCCGGCGAGAAGAGCTTGTCTATACAGAACTCGGCGCGGTGCGTGTTGCCGGTCACGTCGACCAGCAGGTTGCGGAAGATACGATCCACCATCCACGGCGGACAGTAGCCCATCTCCGGCACCTGACGGAAGGCGATCTCCAGCTCGTAAACCGCGTCGTTGCGGGCCTCGTCCACGCGCGGCGCCTGGCTCGTCGGGCCGACGAACATGCCTGAGAGCAGGTAGGACAGCGACGGGTGATTGTGCCAGTAACCAACCAGACTGCGCAGCAGGTCGGGGCGACGGAGGAACGGGCTGTCCGCCGGGGATGGCCCTCCCAGCACGATGTGGTTGCCGCCGCCGGTGCCTGTGTGGCGCCCGTCGAGCATGAACTTCTCCGTGCCGAGCCGCGACTGGTGCGCGTCTTCGTAGAGGCCGAGCGTGATGTCCTCAAGCTCCTGCCAGGTCGAAGCGGGCTGCACATTGACCTCGATGACGCCCGGATCCGGAGTCACCTTGATGACGTTGAGACGACGGTCGTTCGGCGGCGTGTAGCCTTCGATGATGACGGGCGTCTGAAGCGCGGCGGCGGCGTTCTCCACCGCGGTCACCACCTCCAGATAATCCTCAAGCTTCCGCACCGGCGGCAGGAAGACGTATAGACAGCCGTTGCGTGGCTGGACGCAGAGCGCCGTGCGGACGATCCAATTGGCCGACTGGTACATGGCCGGCATGGGACGGTCCGCGTAACCGGGGAGCTGCTGCTCGATGATACCTGGGCCCTGCTGGTCGCCGAGCGGCGCCAGCGTGCGGCGACGGTAGCCCGCTCCCGGAGCGCCCTCATAGGGCGCCGGTCCCATGCGCTGGTACGTCGGCAGCGGCGGACGCGACTCGGTTGGATCCTGTGGGTCGAAAATCGGCTTGGCGCTCTCCAGAACCCAGGGGAGCGAATCCAACGGCAGGCGATAGCCCATCGGCGAATCACCGGGAATCAGGTACATGCGCTCGGAGCGGAAGAACCACTTGCCGCTGATCCAGCGCTGCCCCCAGCCATCGAATCCCTTCGAGACGGGAAGCACGTAGCCGATGGTCTTGTCGAGGCCCTGCTCGAACACCTTCGCCAGCCGCTCGCGGTCCTCCTTGTTGCCAAGTCGGCTGTCGAACGGATCGACGTTCACCGGCAGGCGACGTTCCTTCCACAGGTAATAGAAGGCGTCCTCGAATCCCGGATGGGCATGGGCGGGATCGACGTCCAGCATCTCGGCGATCTTTTCGGTCAGGGCCAACGCCTCGCGCTCGCCGTAGCCGTAGTTGATCTTCTCGTCGGCGTATAGCGCTGGATTCTCCCAGATGGCCTCGCCATCGCGACGCCAGTAGGCCGCAAAGGCCCAGCGCGGAAGGGACTCGCCCGGATACCACTTCCCCTGGCCGAAGTGCATCAGCGCGCCCTCGGCAAAGCGATCACGCAGGCGATGGATCAACTCGGCCCCACGGAGACGCTTCTCGGGGCCGAGAGCCTCGGTGTTCCACTCGGCGCCGTCCATGTTGTCGACCGAGACGAAGGTCGGCTCGCCGCCCATGGTCAGGCGCACATCGCCGTCGATGAGGAGTTCGTCCAGGTGACGCCCCAGCGCGCGAATCGCGGCCCATTGTTCCTCGGTGTAGGGCTTGGTCACGCGCGGGTCCTCGTGCACGCGCGTTACCGCCATGTGGTGGCGGAAATCGTCCTTAACCTTGTCGTCCTTGTGCGCGGGAGTGAACAGCATCCCGCCGGTGATCGGCGCCGCACTCGAAGGATCCGGCGTGCACGCGAGCGGGATATGGCCCTCCCCCGCCAGCAGGCCCGAGGTCGGGTCGAGCCCGATCCATCCGGCGCCGGGGAGATAGACCTCGCACCAGGCATGCAGGTCCGTGAAGTCCACCTCGGTGCCCGAGGGTCCATCCAGCGACTTCACGTCTGGCTTAAGCTGGATCAGGTAGCCCGAGACGAAGCGCGCCGCCAGGCCGCAGTGACGCAGCGCCTGCACCAGCAGCCACGCCGAGTCACGACACGAGCCCGTCCCCTTCGTCAGCGTCTCCTCGCAGGTCTGCACACCCGGTTCGAGCCGGATCACATACCCGACGCGGCGCTGCACCAGCTGATTCACCGCCACGAGGAAGTCGACCGTGCGCATCTCCTCGCGCGGAAGCGTTTCCATGAATGCGGCGAACGACGGATCCGCATCGAGCTTCTTAAGGAACGGTGCGATCTCGTTCGTCAGCGACTCGTCATATTTGAAGGGGAACGTCTCCGCGTATTCCTCGAGGAAAAAGTCGAAGGGATTGATGACCGTCATTTCGGCCACCAGGTCGATCTCGACCTTGAACTCGCGGACCTTCTCCGGGAAGACGATGCGCGCCAGATAGTTGCTCTGAGGATCCTGCTGCCAGTTGATGAAGTAGTCCTTCTCCGGGACGATCTTCATCGAGTAACTGACGATCGGCGTGCGGCAATGCGGCGCCGGACGGAGGCGAACCGTTTGCGGCGTGAGGGTCACGGGCCGATCGTAGAGATATTCGGTCCGATGGTTGATAGCCACGCGAATAGTCATCGTCGTCTGATCCTGGCCAACCGGGGGGTTCTGCGATAAACCCCACGGGGTGAGTTACCTGGGCGCTAGCTCCAAGTCTGCTGACGAATGAAGATTGTGGAGACCGCCTAAAGCTCAGGACAACGGGAATCGGGCGCCCCGCGGTCCGAATGGACCCGTGCAGCGCAGAGCTCTTCGCCAAAAGTTCTCCCAACCCGGGCTAGAAGAACATCCAGCCGTCCGGCACCAGAGCGCGTCGCGTGACGGTCCGCGACACAACCAGACTAATCGCGCCGTCATCATCCACGGCCCTCACCTCGATCGTATTCACGCCCACCACAACCGGGATCGCCGCCACCCAGGAGCCACCACCCGCGGCGCTCGCCTGCTGGAAGCCACCACCATTCACACGCCACTCCACTGCGGAAACGGTGCCGTCGGCATCGGAAGCGCTAAAGACAAACCCAATCAACGTCGAGACATTGTCGACAATCGTGCCGGGGCTCGGCGAGACGATCGAGACGCTCGGCGGCTGGTTGCCAGCCGCCGCCCGCAGGATGGCCCGAGTGGCCACGGTGCTGGCCAGTCCCTCATCATCCACCGCGAAAAACTCCACCGTGTTGGCGCCAACGACCAGCGGTGCGGAGAAGCTCCAGGATGTGGTGCCAGTCGCCGTCTGGAGGGTTCCGCTATTCACCCGCCAGTGCATAGACGCCACCGATCCGTCGCTGTCAGAGGCCGTTCCTGAGAAGTCGAAGCTGGTGATCGCGTTCGCAACCGTCTGGTCCGTGGTGGGAGCGGTCACGGTAATGCTTGGCGCCACGTTTGGCGCACGTCTCGTGATGATGCGCGCGACCGTCGCGCTGGCGAGACCTTCGTCATCCACAGCGTACACCTCGACCGTGTTGGTGCCTACGGATAGCGGGACTGAGAAACTCCAAAAGGCGGTAGAATTGGTGATTGTCTGCAAGCTGCCGCTATTCACCCGCCACTGTATAGACGACACCGAGCCGTCGTTATCCGACGCCATGCCGGAGAAGTTGAAGGTCGTCGCAGCGTTGGCGACAGTCTGATCCGTGGTGGGAGTGAACACGACAATGCTTGGCGCCACGTTCGGCGCACGCCGCGTGATGATGCGCGCGACCGTCGCGCTGGCGAGACCTTCGTTATCCACAGCGTACACTTCAACCATGTTGGTGCCCACGACCAGTGGGACGGAGAAGCTCCACGATGTGGTGCCAGAAGCAGTCTGGAGATTCCCGCTGTTCACCCGCCACTGTATAGACGCCACCGAGCCGTCGATATCCGACGCAGTGCCAGAGAAGTCGAAGCTGGTGATCGCGTTCGCAACGAACTGGTACGTGGTGGGAGCGGTCACGGTAATGCTTGGCACCACGTTCGGCGCACGTCGCGTGATGATTCGCGTGACTGTGCTGCTCGCCAGGCCTTCGTTGTCGACCGCGTAAACCTCCACCGTGTTGGTGCCGATGGACAGCGGCGCCGCGAAACTCCAAGACACAGTCCCCGTCGCCATTTGAAGACTTTCACCATTCACCCGCCACTGTATAGACGCGACAGAACCGTCGGAATCAGACGCAGTGCCAGAGAAGTCAAAGCTGGTTGTCGCGTAGGCAACGGTCTGATCAGACGTGGGCGCGGTCACCGTGATGCCTGGCGCCACGTTCGGCGCGCGCCGCGTGATGACGCGCGTGACCGTGCTGCTCGCCAGGCCCTCGTTGTCGACCACGTAGACCTCAACCGTGTTGGCGCCCACGTCCAACGAGACGGAGAAGCTCCACGACGTCGTTCCCGACGCCGTCTGGAGGTTCCCGCTGTTCACACGCCACTGTATAGACGCGACGGTGCCATCACTATCCGACGCCGTGCCGGAGAAGTTGAAGGTGGTCGCAGCGTTGGCAACCGTCTGATCAGACGTGGGTACGGATACCGTGATGGTCGGCGCCACGTTCGGCGCACGCCGCGTGATGATGCGGGTGACCGTCGCGCTAGCGAGTCCTTCGTTATCCACGGCGTACACCTCGACCGTGTTGGTGCCGACTGTAAGGGGTGCGGAGAAACTCCACGCTGTGGTGCCAGAAGCAGCTTGGAGGTTCCCACTGTTCACCCGCCACTGTATAGACGCCACCGAACCGTCGTTGTCGACCGCGGTACCAGAGAAGTTGAAACTGGTCGCTGCGTTGGCGACAGTTTGGTCGGAGGTGGGCGCAGTCACGGCAATGCTCGGCGCCACGTTGGGCGCACGCCGCGTGATGATGCGGGTGACCGTCGCGCTAGCGAGCCCTTCGTTATCCACGGCGTATACCTCGACCGTGTTGGTCCCGACGGACAGCGGGACTGAGAAGCTCCACGACGTGGTGCCAGAAGCAGCTTGGAGATTCCCGCTGTTCACCCGCCACTGTATAGACGCCACCGAACCGTCGTTGTCGACCGCGGTGCCAGAGAAGTTGAAACTGGTCGCTGCGTTGGCAACGGTCTGATCAGACGTGGGCACGGACACCGTGATAATCGGGGCGACGTTGGGCGTGCTCACACATAACGGGGAAATGGATGGATCGAGGCCTCCGATAATGGTTCCTGTGGCATCCATGACCTCCCAAGGTTCCGTGGCCCCGTTGGTCCGTACCAGTTCCAGGCGATAGTTCAGGAAATCGAAGCCCGGCACCGGCGACACCGTGTCGATGATCTCGAGGCAGGACGTGTAGCTCCCTAAGGCCGGATTGTCGGGAGGGCAATCGCACGCCGCCTGCGGGAAGGAAATCGACAGTCCGTCCGTCCCGCCAACAAGCACCTCGGGGCCACCAAAGGCGCTGCTCCGGTAGGCCCTCGCCCCGCGATAGTTGGAAATCGTCAGACCATCCAACCCGATCGGGATCGACATGCGCTCGCCATCGATCTGGATGGCCGCGCCGATGCGACCCGCGCCGACAAACTTCAGTTGCACGCGGTAGGATGCGCCCACGGGAAGTGACGTGAGCGGGATGCACTCTTCGGACGGACTCGCGATGTTGCACAGCCGAGCGACGTAGCGCACGAACTCGCCGCTGCTTTGCAGGCCGATGACGACACGCCCGGCGATGGCGTCCGAGCTACTCACCACGACCGGCTCAACATCGGGCCCGTCGACATAGGCGAAGACCTTCAGGATCGTGCCCTGGGGCACCACCATGTCGGAGAACTCAAGCTCGTACACTCCGGTCGTCTGATCGAAGACGATGCCCCAGTCCTCATCCGTCTCGACGTGGATCGTGTGGTCCTGAGGGACGCCCACCGCCAAGAGGTTCGCAGTGCCCGATTCCGTGCTGTCGTTGTAGGGCGGGAACTCGTAGATGTCCGGCTGCGTCCCGCCGATCTGGAGAATCCGCGACTTTGCATCCGAGGTGTATCGGATGGAGGGAAGCAGCAGATCGTTGCGGTAAGCGACGTAGGTAATTGTATAGACACCGTCGCCCGGCAACAAATTCACGGGAAGGGTGCCGGACCATGTGGTCGTGCTCCCCTCGCGCGTCAACTCGACGGTCCCGACGTTGGCGATTGGCTCCCCCTCCTCAAACACGGTGCCCGACCAGGTGACGATGGCCTCGACGCCATCGACCGGGCGGTCGCTGACGACCGCGGAAAGGGGGACTGGCTGTGGGCTGGAAACTTGCACATCGGAGTCGATCGAAAGCAGCTCCGGTGCGAGCCCGAAGCTGATTTCCTCTACGCTTTGACGACCGAAGGGACTGGCGGGCCCGAGCGTCAGACGCGCCGCTTTGGCGCCGTCCACGCCCGCTGTATAGACACCGTCGCCGTCGTCGTCCATCCACGGCGATTGCGGCGCGAGCCTCGGCTGGCGCAGCGACTCGACGGCCTCCCTGGCGCGGTCGAAACCTTCCTGCAAGGTCACTCCCTGGAGCAGTGCCTGCAAGAGGAAGCCGGTGAAGGAAAGGCTGGCATTGCTGCCCCCGCCGTAGTTGGCAAGCCGCTCGTCCGTTGTGCTGGCGATCACCACGCGCCGCGCTCCGACGGGCGATCCCGCGGGGACGCCCGAACAGCGGCGCACGAATCCGCCTGCATAGCACATGTCGACCACAACTGCGAGATCCACCACGCCCCCCGTTTGGGCAGTGTCTAACATCTGGTCAAACTCCGTCGCCGATAGACGCTCCGGCGGACTCTGAGTTTCGTCCAGGTGGAAGTACCACTCATCCTGCTCAGGGTCGTACTGTCCATGATCCAGCAGGAACACGGTCAGGTGGCGCGCATCCGAGGCGAAGTCAGTGAGAGCCGCTTGGACGGTCGCTTTGGTCGCCGGCCCATTGACAAGCGGGTTCTCCACAGTCGTTTCGAAAGCGGACAGGTAGAGGATATTCTCCGGCTTGATACCACGAATCGTCGACGTAGCATGAGCCCGCCCGGCAAGAGCCTTGGTCTGATCGGCAATGTCATTCCCCAAATAGTTGCCTCCCCCGGCAACGATGAGCACCTTTTGCTTCACGCGAGAGGTGTTGATGCCGGAGGGCCAGAGGGAAGCAGTGCCATCCCAGGATCCGGTGACGAATTGTGAACCGTCGGGGGAAAAGGCCACGGATTCCACGCTGGCGGTGTGGCCTTTGAAGGTTTGTAAAACTGCGCCCGTGCTGGAATCCAAAAGTCGCGCGGTGTTATCCCAGCACCCGGTAAGGATGCGGGTGCCGTCTGGGGAGAACGCCACAGAATTGATAGAGGAGGTAATACCTCTAAAGGCTTGAGGTTCCGCACTTGACTCCACATCCCACAACTGCACATTGCCATTGGCAGACCCGGTGAGGACGCGGGTGCCATCCGGAGAGAATGCCACAGAATACACCAAGTACGTATTCTCATTTGCGAAGGTTCGCAAATTCACCCCCGTGGTCGCGTCCCAAAGTCGCACGGTCCTATCTTGTGACCCAGTCACTACGCGGCTGCCGTCTGGTGAGAACGCGACGGAATTTACCCAATTGGTGTGGCCGGTGAAAACCTGAAGCAGAGCCCCCGTGCTGGTATCCCAGAGTCGTGACGTGTTGTCGTCGGACCCGGTGAGTATTTGGCTTCCGTCCGGTGAGAAGACGACGGCGTTTACTCCTCCAGAGTGCCCGCGTATGGTTCGCAACGTCCACCCCGAGTTCGCATCCCAGAGCCGCGCGGTCGCATCATCGGAACCGGTAAGGAGGAGGGATCCGTCTGGCGAGAACGCCACAGAGGTCAAACTCCGGGAGTGACCGACCAAGGTTCGTTGCACGACTCCCGTATTCACGTCCCAAAGTCGCGCGTCGCCATTCGACCCAGTGAGGACGCGGGTGCCGTCAGGCGAGTAGGCCACAGCGTACACCCAACCGGTGTGGCCGCTAAAGGTCTGCCGCACAGCACCCGTGCTCGTCTCCCAAAGCCGCGCGGTACCGTCCCGAGACCCCGTAAGAACACGGGTACCGTCAGGCGAGTACGCCACACCCGCCACCGTATTGGTGTGGCCGCTCAAGGTGCGGAGCGCAGCCCCCGTACTTGCATCCCAGAGTCGCGCGGTCTTGTCGTTAGACCCAGTGAGGATGTCGGTGCCGTCGGGAGAGAACGCCACGGAATTCACTACCTCTGGATGCGCAAAGCTCTGGAGTTCCTGCCCTGTATTCACGTCCCATAGTCGCGCGGTGTTGTCGTAAGACCCGGTGAGGGTACGGGTGCCGTCGGGTGAGAACGCCACCGACCGAACACTATTGGTATGGCCGATAAAGGTCTGGAGTACGATCCCCGTTCCTGCATCCCAAACCCACGCTTCGCCAGGATAGGAATGCTCTTCGCCATCAAAATGAAAACTCAGAGACCCCGTGAGGATACGGGTGCCATCTGGCGAGAATGCCACGGAGTTCACGGTGGAAATGTGGCCGGTGAAGGTTTGCAGCACCTCTCCCGTTTCCGTATCCCAGAGTCTCGAGGTCCTGTCGCTGGACCCAGTGAGGACGTTGGTGCCGTCCGGCGAGAACGCGACGGAGTTCACGGTGCCGCCATGGCCGGAGAAAATCCGTACCTGCGCTCCAGTGCTCATGTCCCATAGCCGAGCGGTCGCGTCCCAAGATCCGGTGAGGACACGACTACCTTCTGGCGAGAAAACCACGGAACTCACGATAGACGCGTGCCCCACGAGTTCCCGCAAGACCTCCCCCGTCTCCGCATCCCAAACAAATGCCCCGGCACCACCGCAAGTCGCGATGAAATTTCCGTCTGGCGAGTATGCCACCGAATAGAGCGTTCCCAACCCAAACCGCCTAGTGTAGTCCGTGACAATCTTATTGCCTATTGGAGTAACCTCTCTTTGTATCGTTCTTGCCACAACCTCGCCCACCTGCTCGGTTCCGTTTACTGCGCGAAACTCGAATGTGTTGGCGCCAAGTGAAAGGGGGGCAGTGACACTGTAGGTGTCGTCAGTTCGAAGTGAAAAGCGGTCGAAAAAGGCAGTGTGAACGCGGGCTGCACCGACGATGGAAACATAGGGATCGTCGATAAAAAGGCCGACGCGTCCCGTTGTGCGCGCGCCTAGTGCGGTGTCGATGTAGTCAACCACTGGCTCCGGCGAATCATCCACGTAGATCTTCAGATGAGAGCCATCCACGACAGCTTTGATGCGGATCCATTCGTTGAATGCGGAACGCTGGGGATCGCGGATAACGGGTGATCCGGCAGGCGTGGAGAGCACTCCGGCGGTTCCCACCCGGAAGTAGATCCGCGAGAGCGTCGTCGCTGTCAGGATCGTTTGGCCCGGTTCAAGTCGATGAAGAGAGAGGTAGTGCCCAAAGACCGGGGAGTCGTCCATGCGCAGGTTGAGCAGGTAGCCCGCGCTCCCATCGTCTGCCATGTTGAGCGCGAGGCCGGGAAACTGCGTGGTGAATCCGTTGTGAAAATCCTCATGGGTCCAGCCAATGAGGTCGGTTTGGACGGTATAGGCGGAGCGGGATTCGGTGTCGGCAAACTGGTAAATTCGCTGAGTCGCTCCGTCCAGATTGTTGACCTCAGCCGCCAGCAGGTTTGCGTCGCCGCTCGGTGAGGGAGGGAGTGGCGGATTGTCGACGGAGGTCGGAGAAACGGCGCGCTCCCAGCGGTGATTCTCCGGGTTGACGCTGCTGGGGGCAACGACTGGTGCTGCCGTGAAGAAATCGGAGGAGGGTCCAAAGTCCTCGTGAATAATACCCGCGGCCGCGCCCGGCACGGGCTGCCAGGTGCCCCCGTTCACCCGCCACTCTATCTGAGTGACGTCGGTCGCCTCCTCATCGAGGGCGATCTGGAAATCCTGACTGGTCGTGGTTTCAGGGACCACGAGGTCAGAGGCGGGAGAAAGGATGTTAATCGGCCCGGCAACGACATGAACCGATGTTAGAGAGATCAGGACGGCGGCCAAGTTGCGGAGGAAGCCGCGAAGACCGACCTGGCTTCGGAATAGTACCATGACGAGCCCCAGTTCAGCATGTTAACAAAGTGACAACACATGCCGACTAGATCAAGCAACCATTATTGAGCCCAAATTGCAGCTCATGGTGTCGCCCGATCTATTCCATTGCATCGGCTCCATTGGACGGGAGGTCCTGCCGATGGGAAACTCGGGAAATCCTCTACCCAATCCCCATCAGCAACCTCGCCCGGAGGGCCCAGAGTCCCATCCAGCGGTCCTTGAGTTGGGTGGCGCGGGTGGGGGTTTCGGCGGCTTGGATGGCGGCGGTTAGGTAGAGGAGGAAGGTGAGGTCCGCCAGGGCGCTGCCGCGCAGGGGGCCGGTACCGTGGGTGAGGGCTCCGAGGGCTTCCAGGAGGCGGTCGCTGTGGGTTCGGATGGTGGTGGGATCGTTTTGTTCGAGCTGGGCGAGGGCCTCCGCGATGGGGTCGGTCGGTTGGGGAGCGGCGGGGTCGGCGGGTGGACGGCCTTCGATCAGGTCCATGAGGCGCAGTTCCAGCCGCACGCGGCGAAGCTCGCGTTCCGGGACGGGGCGGAGTCCGACGAGGCGGCCGGCGGTTTCGCGGGCTTCAGTGAGGCGTCCGAGGTGGAGGAGCGCGTCGAGTTCCTCGCGCAGGGCGCGGAACATGGGAATGGTGGCTTCACTTCCGAAGCGCCGAAACACGGCGAGGGCCCGGAGCGGCTGTCCGGCGCGCAGCCGCCTTTCCGCCCAGCGAAGCCGCACGCGCGGCGCGAGCACGATGGGTCCGCCGACCACGAAAACGGCGACGGGGATGATCCATTGCCACGGGTCGCGGTCGACGAAGGAAAGGCTGATCCAAGTGAGCGCAGTGAGGATGCAAAGGCCGATGGTCTCGCGCGGGTGGAAGAAGTCGCGCAGCAAAGGGCGCACAACGGCGCAGATCGCGAGCAGCGGAATGAGCGACAGCAGCGCGAGGTGCAGCCCGAGGAGCAGGCTGACGGCGCTCCCCCATCGCAGTAGCGCAATCATCAGGTTCACGGGCGCGACCAGTCCGACGATGGCGAGGAAGAAGTAGCGGGCCCGGAGTCCGTGGCGCGGGAAGGTTTGGATGCGGAGCAGGAACAGGATCAGCCAGCCGAGGATCGTGGCGACGGCCAGGTTGACGATGATGGCGGGGAAGAGTCCCACGAACAGGTTGGAGCCGGTGGAAACGTACAGGATCCAGTTGGTGACGATGAGGAGGAACGTGGGCTTGAGCTGCGCGAGGAGCGGATCATTCGCCTCGGACTCGGGTACCATGACGAAGGAGCGGCGCATGTCGGGGAAGGGCCAGAAATCGGCCACTTCGTCATAGCTCATGCGCGTGCGGCGATAGTCGTTGGGATCCTGCACCATCCAGGAACGCATGACGTCGTCATAGCCAACGACGACGCGGTAGTGGGCACCACGGGAGCCGAGCATCTGGAGCCAGAGGATCGGATGTCCGGCGTCGAGCACCTCCTTCCATCGCTCGGGCGTACCCTCGAACTCGAAGCTCTTCAGGCCGAGGCTGGCGGCGTAGTTGTGTAGGACCTGGGGCGGCGTGCCGGCGATGCCTGTATAGACACGCTTGGCGATCTCGTCCTGGGTCTTGTCTATACCAGCGTGGCGCAGGATGACGCTCATGGTGGCGGGGCCGCAGTAGTTGCCCCGCTGTTGCAGGTAGCCGGGCGAAGGGAGCACGACGACGCGGTCCTGGTCGCTGGCGCTGAGGAGGCGGGCTCGCATGACGATGGCGAGGCGGTTCCATTGATCGGGCGGACGGGCGTCGATGTAGCGGGTCAGCTCGTCGATGGCCTCGGCGCGGCGACCTGCCAGGTGGAGGGCCTGCGCCCGGTAAAACCCGAGGGTCTCGAGGAAGGACTCGGCGTACTTGATCTTGGGGATGCCGTCGGAAACGGCCAGCGCCTCGTCCCAGCGATTCTGGTCCATAAGGAGCGTGAACAGCTCGAAGCGAAAGTTGGCGTCGTTGGGCGCCTTGGCGGTCCAGAGTTGGGCCCAGGCCAGCGCCTCGTCGCCGAGCCCGAGTTGGCGCAGCACGCGGAGCTTCTGCAGCGCGAGCGAGCTGCTTTCGGGGAACTTGTCGAGACCTTCCTCCAAGAGGTCGAGGATCGCGTCGTAATCGGTCCAGAATTCCTGGTCGAGCAGGTCGGCCTTGGCGCCGTAGATTTCCGATCCGGGACCCTTGGCGAGCGCCTCCTCCACGGCGGCCCAGTGGGCCGTGCTGCCGCGATCGAAGAGGTTGAAGTAGTTGAGGTATGAGGCCCAGGAGGCGGCGAATGTCGGATAGTCGTCAACGAGTTGCTTGAACTCGCGCCCGAGGGCTTCCTTGTCTGGGTTATCGCCGTTGCGGCGCGCCACGAGGGCGATGCGGCGGAGCTCGAACCGAGGGCGCGGTGCTAGGCGCAGGGCCTCGGCGCTGGCGGTGCGGGCGGCCTCGATGTCGCCGATGAGGATGGAACTCCACGCGAAGACGTAGAGCGCCTTGACCTTCGCGTCGTTGTCCGCAGCAGCCTGGGGGTTGTAACGACCGAGCAACTCGGGGAGCCTGCGGCTGTAGACGGCCGCGAGACAGAGCGCCCGGTGGGCCTCCAGCGAATCTGGGAAGCGGGCAACGGCGTCGTTGGCGAGTTCCCACCCACGATCCCAATCGCGGCGATCATTGGCGAGTTCTGCCGCTTCGACGGCGACACGCTCCTCGTCGGAGGCAAACTCGCCCCCCGCAACGAAGGAGGCGGCCAGGCCCGGCATCAGGCAGATCAGGATGGCCAGAAGCTTCAGGATCGGTGAACGCAAGGAATCAGCCTGTGGTGAAAGTCGCCCGGGCGCCCGCGGACTCTGCCGGGGGAACAGGGAGCGGAAGCAAATCGCCTTCCACTTACTGGGGGAGCTGAACTCGGCGAATCTCGCCGTTGCTTAGTGACAGGAGCACGTCGGTATCGCTGAGGAAGGCGGCATCATTGACGCCACCCGACTGAAACCGCCAGACGGTGGTGCTGCTTGGCCTCCCGTCGCGGACGCCAAAGCGCACAAGCTGGGCGCCGGCGGGACCTTCGCAAACCATCAGGCGGGAACCGGGCGAAAAGACCACGCGCTTGACGTCCGGTCCCTTTGGATCGGGGCTCGGCAAAGGAGGGATTTCCATCAACAGGACGGGGGCCTTCGGATCGCGAATCGATAGCACGCGCGCCCCAGCGCGCCGGTCAGCGATGGCAACGGTGTCGCCGGCGAGGGCGACCGAGTCGACGAATCCACGGGTGACCGTGGCGAGGTGCACGGGGCGCACGGGGTTGGACAGGTCGAGGACTTGCAGTCCCGTATCCCAGTTATCCGCCAGCACGCCGAGGCCATCGGGGCGCATGCGTATTTCCTTGCTGTAATCGACGAAGGGATAGCGGCTGGCGAGAGTCGGGGTGGTGGAGCCATCCCACTCAAAGGTAAGCAACCCAGCGCCTGCGGAGGCGACGAGAAGGTGGTTTCCAGTGGCCCAAAGGCCGGTTGGGGTGCCCTCGACGGGCCATGAAGCCAACTCGGTTGCCCGGCAGGGTTCGGTCCCGGTGTCCACCGTAACGAGACGAAGCAGGCCGAAGCGGTCGGCCAGAAGGAACCGCCCACCTGGGAGCGCCAGCGCGTCGAGTGTCGGCCAGTCGGGATGGATATCGGGCGAGCCGAGACCGTCCTTCGTGACGGTCAGGAAGGCGGCGCCCTTCAGCATCATCCCCGCGGCAAGCACACCGGTTTCCGGATGGAGATCGATCTGGCGGGCTCCCTGCGTGAGCTTGATTCGATCGGCTGCCTCGGCCGAGCCACAGCAGAGCAAGCCAAAGACGAGGGCGGTGAGCCATTTGCGATTGACGTTGGGGGCGCACGCAATGCGATGTCTGCCCTCCGCGCGACGCATTGGCGTTGCAAGCCTGACGACGGAACTCAAGTGTCCCTACCTCCCCAGCTACCGCCCAAGCCACCGGCCAGTGCTCTCTGGATTTGCGCTGCCAATTGGCTGATTCCCGGACTTGGATTCATCCTTGCCGGAGACAAATCGCGGGGAATCGCCCTCTTCGTGCTGATCATGTCGGTGGCCAGCGTCGGCATCGCCATGGGCGGATATATCCTTCCGCCGGTGTGGAACTTCCGCAATCCTGATTTCAACCCGGTGGCCCTGCTCACCTATCTGGTCCAGATGTTCCACGGCAGCATGTGGCTCGGGCTTCAGGGACTCCAGCACGCGGCGGAGGGAACCCCCTCGGCGTTCTTCAACATGCAGCGGCTGGCGGCCACCAACAGCTACTCGGATATCGGGAGCTTTCATCTGGTGGTGGCGGGCGGGCTGAACTATCACTCGACGGTTCGTCTTTACGACCTGTTGACGGGTTCGCCGGAACTGAGCGCGCCGGACTACGAGGCCGAGCGGGCGCGGGCGGCCGGGGAGACGGAAGCGAAATGACGCCGGGATTCGTCTTTGTGGGGACCGCTCTGTACCTCACGTTGGTGGTGGCGGTGGTCTACACGCTCAACGAGCGGGGGTTTTCGCGAGGGTTTGCTTTCCAAACGGGGCGCCGATGGGGTAAGTTTTTACTGCTTCTGGTCGTTTTGGGGATAGTGACGCAGATTCTCACGCTGATTTAGAGAAACACTCAAGTTTCACCTTTTACACTCGTTTTTTTGACCTTGACGCATGAGGGCCGGGGCGGGACATCTCATCCGACCTGTAAAGGCTGCTCCCTGGGGAGCAGAAACTCCAATCTCCCGGAAAGGAGGGAAGCTCAGTGAAGAAACTTCGCGGCTTTACCCTCATCGAACTGCTGATCGTGGTGGCCATCATCGCCATCCTGGCAGCAATCGCAGTCCCCAACTTCCTCGAGGCTCAGACTCGCTCGAAGGTCGCTCGCGTTCGTTCCGACCAACGCTCACTGGCCACGGCTATCGAAACATACTACGTGGATAATAACGAATATCCGGCCATGACGTTCGACGGTTCGCTCACGGCGGACAGCGGTCTGTACCGCACTGCGACCACCGGTAACAACTCCGTTGGCCGTACCTTCCGCGTTCGTAACAGCACCCAGCTGCTGACCCTCACCACCCCGATCGCCTACGTCACCAGCAACTTCCCCGACCCGTTCGCCGACACCCGCGGCATCGGCTTCCGTTATTTCACGGACGCCCGCGGCTGGATCCTCGGCTCCTTCGGACCGGACGTTGACGAGTCCGCCGGCGGCGACGGCTTCTGGAATGGCGGCACGCTCCAGGTCGAAGAGACCGCGGGCAACCCCTATCCCACCAACCGCACCGACGCTAACTGCGTTGTTGAGACCCTGTATGACGCCAAGGTTGCTCAGCCCACCTTCCAGCTGAACACCTTCGCCCCGACCACCGTTACCAACGGCCGTGGTGCTTTCACCTACGACCCGACCAACGGCACCATCTCCGAAGGCGACGTCTGGCGCGTTAAGCAGTAACGCCAGCTTTACCTTACAGGTCAGAACCATTGTTGACCGCCTCCCCCGAGGCGGTCAACTTTTTGCCCATGCCAAAGTCGCTCAATCAACAGCGCACACCCGCCGAAATCAGGGCTGCCCGGATCAGGGCTACCTTCCTTTCACTGTTCGGTGTGCTTCTTGTCGCTCTCCTTCTGTCGGTCGCATGGGCGGGCATCGCTCTCACTCGGCGGACTCCACCGACCTCCGCTTCCCTCCCCGGCGTCTCCGTGCAGGGCACACTAACCTTTGACGTCCCCATCATCGTCCGCAATGGCCTGCATCAATTGGCCTTGGGCGAAGATGCCGTTGAATCGGACCTGAAGCAGCAGGTGGAGCCGATTCTGCGTGGGACGCTGCACCAACGCGCCCAAGTCTTCTTCTATGAGGATTCCCGGACCGAGGTCCAGTGGGCGGCCTGGCTGCCCACCCGTCGCCCACAGCGCGTCGCTCACGAGGAGGTGGCCCGCCTGCTGGCGGCGACCTCTTATTTCTCAGGGCTGGGTTCTTCCAAACCCGAGAACGAGTCCTTTGCCGGTTGGTTTCAGTCCCAACGGCAGGGCTTCCTGCTGAGTTCCCAGTTGGCAGTGCCGGGCATTCGCGTGGAGCGGACTCCCGTCCAGGGGCAGGTGGCGGCTGAGTATGTGACGAGCAGCGACCTAGTGCTTGACGCATGGCTGGAGGCTGTCCCCCGCCCTCAGGCCGAGGCGATTCGAAGCGGTGTCGTCAGGCAGATCCTTTGGCACTCCCCCGCCGCGGACCAGTCTGGCGGCAGGGTGGAGTTTTTTCTCGAGGACTCCACGGTGGAAACCCCTTGGTTCAACCCGCTGTTGCCGTTGAGCATTCCACCATGAGCACTGGAAATCCCGTCGTTTGCCGAGTCATCACCTGGTTGCCCGTCGGCGGAATCGAGCGCCGCCTAGTAGCGGTCGTCCCCCGTCTTCGGGACTTGGGATGGCGGATGAATGTCGTCTGTATCCGGGAAGAGGGACCGTTGGCTGCGGAACTCAAGGACGCGGGCATCCCGGTCACCGTGATCCCTCAGCGCTCGCGACTCTCCCCCAGCGGCATCCGAAGGCTTTCGAATCACTTCCGATCCATCGGGACCGAGGTGGTTCACTCCCACATGTACCGTTCGAATATCCCGTCGACGGTGGCCGCGCGCATGGCAGGTGTGCCGGTGATCCTCGGGCAAGTTCACAACGTGGATAGCTGGGACTCCGGGCGTCAGCGCTTCGTCGACCGGATCGTTTCCCGGTTTCGGACGCGGACGCTGGCGGTGTCCGAGGCAGTTCGGCGGGACGTTCGAAGCGCGCTTTCCCTGCCTGATGACCGCGTCTCCCTGCTCTACAACGGCGTCGATACGGGCGAATTCCGGCCCGATCCGAGTCTTCGTCAGGTCGTGCGCGCCGAATGGGGAGTCTCGGATGATCAGCTACTCTTTGTGGTACCAGCACGTCTCCACCCGCAAAAGAACCCCATCGGGGTCCTCCACGCCTTCGCGCGCGTGCGCGCGGCACATCCCACGGTCCGTCTGGCCTTCGTGGGTGCGGGGAAGTTGGACGCGGAGTTGGGCCAGGCCGTTGGTGAGGCAGGACTGGGCGGGGCGGTCATCCTCGCCGGTCGCCGTGATGACATGCCGGCGGTTTACAACGCGGCGGATGCCATCGTCCTCAGCAGCCTGAAGGAAGGGTTTTCCAATGCGGTGGTTGAAGCACTGGCGTGCGGTAAGCCAGTCATTGCCAGTGATGTGGGTGGCAATCGCGAGGCGGTGGATCGACCCGGAATCGGATGGATTCATCCGGCCGGAGCTGCGGACATGCTCGTGGCCCAGATGAGCGAGGCAACCCAGCGGGGTATCATCGGGTTGACCGCCATGGGAGAAGCCTGCCGGGCGCGGGCGCTTGACTTCAGCATCGACGCGCTAGTGCAAAACACCCACCAGCTTTACGGATCCCTGCTGGGGAGGTTTCCATCGTGAGCCACTCTCCGGGCACCCACCAATTTGACGCTGCATGGGAACAGTGGCTCGCCGAGCGCTTTGCATGGAATGTCCTCACGGTTCGCCAGAAGCTGCTTACGCTGGCGCAGCGCTATGTGGTGTGCGACCAAAACGAGTTCCCACTCTTCCACGTGGTGCGTCCTCCGCGCCTAGCGATGAATCTGGTGGCGGTCGTGGCCTCGGCCATCGTCCGCCTGGTCTTTGTACTGGTCGCCTTCGCCTTGGTTTTTCGCGGGGAAGCCCTCCTCGGTCTGGCGATGCTATTCGTCGGTGGCTTCGTGGCGTGGGTGGTGTACATCCTGATGGTGCCCTTTCGGGACATTCGGGTCTTCGCGGACGAGGCGGAGCAGTGTCCTCTCCTCACCATCACCCAAGATAACAAACTCGGCCTTTATCAGACCTATACGATCTACGATGCGGTCGGTCAGCCGGTCGCGATTGCCAAGCGCCTGGTGCCCCTGGCGTGGTTTCGTCGCAATTGGGAGGCGGTGACCCTGGATGGGCGGCGCATTGTCAGGGTCCTGGAAGACAGCCTGATCCTGTCGCTGCTGAGGCGCTATCTGGGCCCGCTTTGGGGTCTGCTTCGGACGAACTTTGACATCCTCCTGCCTAATGGTGTCCGCATTGGCGAGTACAACCGGAAGCTGACGCTGACCGACCAGTACGTGCTGAACCTCTCAGCCGACCCTCAACTCCTCGTTGATCGGCGGGTTGCGCTGGCGCTGGCGATTCTTCTGGATACGGCAGAAGGGCGATGAGTGCGCGTCCCCTCTTGCCTCGGCTCTTCGCGATCACCGACTCGAGGTTCTGTGGCGGGCCTGATGCACTCGTGACCCGCGTGGGTTCCTTGCTGGAGGAGGGCTTACGCGCCGTCATCCTGCGCGAGAAAGATCTGCGCCCGCGTGACTTGCATGCGCTGGGACGGCGTCTTCTGGTGCTCTGTCGCCAGCGCGAGGCACTACTTCTTGTGAATGACCGGATCGACGTCGCGCTGGCTCTGGGCGCCGATGGGATTCAGCTGCCAGGAGGATCATTGGCGCCGCTAGTGGTGCGGCCGATGATCCCGCCCCACTGGCTGGTGGGCTGCAGCTGTCATGATGCACGACAGTTGCGCGAAACCACCGGGGCTGATTTTGCGCTGGTCTCGCCCTACCGCCAGCCCGGAAGTCACCCCACGGAACAGGCACCGCTGGGTGAGGAGGGGCTCCGTCGTCTGGTCGGGGCGGCGCGAGGACTTCCGCTTCTGGCCTTGGGGGGAATCGAGCAGGAGGACATCCCCGGCGCCCTCGCGGCGGGAGCATGGGGGGTGGCCGCGATCAGCGGGCTCCTGCGACCGGGTGCGTCCCTGTCGCCTTGGCTTCAGCGATTGGCAATGGCGGGAAAGAACTCGCCCGCCTCGTCCTCGCCGGGTTGAAGCCCGATCGGCGACAGCACGTTCCGCCAGCCAGCCACCAGTCGACGCGCCTCCGCCTCTTGCCCGTCGGGCATCGTGCCGTCGAACTCAGCAGCAAATCGCTTTGTCAGGCTGATGACCCCATCAAGGATGACCTCGGGCTTCCAGGTGGCCGGGATGGAGGGCATGTAGACGGTGAAGGTACCTTGCGACCAAGCCAGGACGACCCCGAGATCGGCGTCGCGCCAGACGCCCGGGAGGATCGGTTTGCCCATCTCGGCGAAGTCCGCGAAATCGCTGACCTCTTCGTCCGTTGCGTTGGAGCCGGAGACGGTCAGGACCAGGTGGCGCTGAAAGACCGGAAGCTTCTTCAGGTAGGAGGAGTATTGTTGGGCGACGCGGAAAGCGTCCGCGGCCGGGCGATCAAACTCGGGGGCGATCATCTTGGGGATCGAAGCGGAGGATGAGCGGCGGGAGAACCACCCCTTTGGCATGTGCAGGTTGGTGAGTACATCGCCGACCTTGACGCAGAACTCGCCGAACTGCGCGATGGCGTGGTCACTGGCAGCGTCATAAGTCTTCGGATCGCACAGCGTCAGGGCCATACGCAGGTCGAAAATCGGCCCCTGAAGATTGATGTTTGTCGGCAGAGCCTGTGGCTGGGCAGCAGTCTGACGGCAATAGAGGGGGTAGAAGAACCCCTGTTCCTGGAACAGGGGTTGAATGGCCTTTGCCGCTGGCTCGAAATCGGGAATCGAGGTGCAATCGAACGTGGCAATGAGTCGATTCCGCGAAGCAGGTACCATCTGTACCGGCCTGTCGACCAAGGTCTTTTGGACAAGGCGGCTCATTCAACCCCTATGACCAGAACGGCGATCAGACCTTGGCGCGAATCAGTGCGTACCGCTCCGAAACCCGCTTCCAGTTGATGACCTGCGGGAACGCCTTCACGTAGTCCGCGCGCCGGTTCTGATACGTCAAGTAGTATGCATGCTCCCAAACGTCATTGCACAGGATCGGGAGGATGCCCCACTGCGTTTGCAGTTGATGGTTTCGAGATTGCAGCACGACGAGCTTCGCTGCTGCAACAGAATACCCCAGGATCCCCCACCCCGATCCCTCGACCGAGGTGCAGGAAGCCGCGAACTGGGCCAGGAAGCCATCGACACTCCCGAACTCCTTGTCCAAATCCTTCTTCAGATCACCTTCCGGTGCGCCACCCTGACCCACCGGACCGATGGAGTCCCAGAAGACGCAGTGGAGAAAATGACCCGCGCCGTGGAAGGCTGCCTTGGCGAGGTGGTGGTCGAGCAGGTCGAACTTGCCGGCAGCGCGGGCTTCCGCCACGGCCGCTTCGGCGGCGATCAGGCCCTTGACGTAGCCAAGGTGGTGCTTGTCGTGGTGGAGGCTCATCGTGGCCGCGTCGATCACTGGTGCCAGCGAATCAACGGGATAGGCGAGGGGCGGAAGCTGGTAGACGCCGTTGGCGTCCACAGCGCCTGGGAAGATGGTCGACAGCGCGGCGGCGGTTGCCGGGGTGGGCGTGGCAGCGGTGACTCCGGTGGCCACGGCGGCAGCGCCGAGGACGGCGGCTGCACCGAGAAATTCTCTGCGGGAAGTGTCTAGCATGCGAAAGTCCTTTCGACGGTCAGCGATTCAGCGTTAGCCGTTGCAGGATTGGGGCCGCACCGCAAGTGTGGCTATTCAAATGAGAGTCCGGAGTATCCGAACGTGGAAAACATGGACATGTTGGCCCTCGGGGCGGGAGGCGCGCTCTTGGTCGCGGGATGGCTGCTCTACTTTGCGGCGCTCTGGATCGTCGGCGGTTGTCTGTTCGGCGCGATCGGGCTCGGGCTGGGTCTACTGCTGATCGATTGGTTTGCCGTGCCCGAGCCTTGGAGCTGGGTGATGGTGGGTCTGATGGCGGCGGTGGCGGGAGCCATCGGGATCTGGGCGATCACCACCTTCCACAAGATGACATTCTTCGTGGCTGGCTTCTTTGCGGGCATGGCACTGGGCTGGGTCACCCGCGAGGCGGTGGCCGACTTTGGCCTGGAGGCGCTGCATTGGGTCGGCACCCCGGCGGGAGGAGCCGTATGGTGCGTTAGCTTGGCCGCGTTGGCAGCATTGACCGTCACTGTCATTGACTGGCTACTAATCGCGGCGGGATCGGCTCTGGTGGGGGCCCTCATCATGACACGAGGGCTGGAGCTCTCATCCATGCAAGAACTGGGAGTCCTCGGCGGGGGCTTTCTTGTTCAGGTTGGCTTGGCCGTGTTGATTCACCGCAAGCGCTCGGTGAAGGAGAAGGAAGGGGAAGGGGAAGAGTGATCAGGCCGCAGGCTGCTGGCCTGAGTCGGCCATCTGCATCGCTTCCATTTCCTTCTTCGTGAGCCTGGCGATCATTTTGCCGAGGGCGCGATTCATGTCGATGAACGCGGTGTGCCAGGCGATCTGGAGCTTGCTGAAGGTTGCCTCGGGCATGGCCTTCAACGTGGACAGATTGCCAGCCTCGGCGAGGATCTTGATGACCTCGCCCGGGTCCTTCATGAACTCGCCACACAGCTCCTGAAACTTATAATTGTTCAGTGCCAGAATCCCGATGAGTCCCTCGAACTCCTTCTCCATCTGTTCCGTGATCTGGACCTCGGAAAGGTCGTCACTGAAGAATTGGAAGAAGGCCTGCCACAGGTGGGCGTATTCACGGCAGACCGCGATCCGGTTGGGCATGCTGAGGTGCGGGTTGGGAGCCATCTATGTCAGTTCCGAATGCGCGAGAGGGTTACTTGGGCTTTTTGAGGAGGCCCAAGGCATTGAAGATGAACAGGAGAACCAGAACGATGCTGATGATGACAAGCAACTCGATACGGTAAACGTAGTTCAGCTTCTCAAGCAGGCCGGTGATCGCACCCATGGGCTATTCCTCCGTCGGTTGCAGGTCAGCGAGCAAGGGCACCGGCTCGGTTGTTCACGAGGCGGAAGCGAACCTCGTCGGAAACAAGCTGCTTCTGGACTTCGCCGACGAGGCGGTTCGAGTTGTTCATGCGGATGTAGGCCTGATCGATCAGCAGACCGGCCTCGTTGAGAGACACACGGTTAAGGATCGCGAGCTTCTCGAAATTGAGGGCGGCGATGCGGCCTTCAGCCAAGGACTGGATGACGGCTTCGTGAATCGGGGCGAGTCCGTTCGGGACCTTGATGGCGATCGCGTCGCCGTAGAGCTTGTCAACACCCTTGCGGAACTCGGCGGAGGAGATCTGTGTGGAGATCGCCACTGCCTGGGCGGCGCCATTGGGGCCGATGGCGAGGTCCTTCAGCTCCTGTGGCGACAGCGTGAGGATGTTGTCGTAGGCGAGCTGGAGCTTGCGGTAATCGTTGAAGAGCACCTCAACCTGACGGGAGTAGGCTTCCTGAGCCTCGCGGGCTTCGATCTCGTTGATGAGGCGAATGGCGCGATCGAGGTTCGAGTGGGCCGACTTGTAGAGACCACGCTGGTAGTCGAGCTGGGCGAAGCGGAGGCCCTCGCGGGCTTCCTTGACTTCGACCGAGGCGAACTGATCCGCGCCGCCATCCACAAGCGCGTCAAGTCGCTCACCCTGCTGCTGGGCCACGGTGGCCACCATCTCGTCGGTGGTATCGAGCGTTCCGCGGACGGAGCCCTCGAGCTTCTTCACCTCGACCATGATGAGTTCGTAGTTGTCGACGGTGTATTCGTTCTGGAGGCGGGCGATCTCGCGGCGTGCGTTGATGGCATCCTCGGGCTGGAAGAAGTTCACGCCCTGGGCGGTGCCCTGCTTCAGGTTCTCGCGGAGGTTGGCGATGCGCGTGTTGAAGTTGTGGTTCTTGGCGTCCACCGTGAGGCTGGCGGCGGTGGAGGCTGCGGAGGCAGCGCGGGAGCGGCTGGCCTCGTACTGGTTCTTGTCGAGGAGGGCGCGGGCCTCGCGAAGGTCCGTATTGGCGCGGGCGAGACGACCGTTGTCGAGTTCCCAACCGCCGACGGCCTGGGCGTTGGCGATCTCCGCTTCTGCCTCGTTGATCTTCTTGAAGAGGGCGGCGACGGCCCGGGAGGTGGCGGAGCGGGCCAGATCCTCGGCCTTCACGTAGTCGCCGTTGGCATAGACCGTCTTGGCGGAGCTGAGGAGCTTGCGGGAGTCTTCAACTTCGCGGCCGGCGTAGAGCTCGGAGCCCGCATCCTGCGCCTTGACGAGTGCCTGGCTGGCTTCGCTGATGCGATCATCGGCAGAGAGCTGGTTGGCTTCCGATTCGGCCTGGCGGGCGAGGCCGGTTGCTTGGTCGGCCGTCTCGACGGCGAGGCCAAGGCGCTCGGCGCGGAGGTGATCACGAGCGGTCTCGATGAGCGTGGCCACTTCGTCGAGCTTGGCCCCGCGGTACTTGCGGGTCTTCTCGGAGCTGGCGGTGCTGAGCGCGGATTCGGCTTCGCGCAGGTTGACGGTGGCGCGGCCGGCGATGGCCTGGGCCATGAGTTCGACGTCGGCGCGGGCTTCAGCGGCCGTTTCGACTGCCTTCTGGTACTCGCCCTCGGCGATCTGCTTCTTGACGGCTTCCAGCTTTTCGCTGGAGCGACCCAGCTCGGCGTTGGCGTACTGACGGGCGCCTTCGCGCTCGTAGCGGGAAATCATGCGGGCCAGTTCGATGGAGGCATTGTGGGCGACCGTGTGATAAACGGCGCCGAGGATCGTGGCGGAGAGTTCTTCCACTTCGCCGGCGAGGATGATCGCCTCGCGGAATCGACCTTCCTGCTGGCGAAGCTCTGCGGTCACGATGCGGACGTTTGCTTCGTTGAGCTGGCCGTTGAGGTTGTTCTGGCGAACAGCCTTCTGGGCTTCGAAGGCGCGCTCGTCGGCAGACATCTCACCGTCGATGGTCTGGAAGATGGCCTGCATGCGGTCGTAAACGCCGCGGGTGGTTTCCAGTTTGCCCTTGGCCTCGCGGATGCGGGCGATAGCGACGGCCTGGAACTGATTGCGGATGAGTTCCGTTTCGGCATCGGCCTCAACGTAGATCGCCTTCACGGCGTCAAAGGCGGCCTCGTTGTCCTTCTCGTTCTCTGCACGCATGCGACCGAGCTTCTCGCGAAGTCCGGAGAGGGCGTTGGGGACGTATTCATTCACGCCGCCGCGATCGAGTTCCTCGATGGCGCGGGCCTGATTTTCGATGCGCTCGCGAGCCGCGGCGCGCTTGGTCTGGACGACCAGCGTCTGGGCGTCTTCGGCGAGGCGGCTGGAAGCCTCGAGAACGGTGGTGAAGGCGCCGTCACGGAAGCTCTTGTTGAGTTCTTCAACGCGGCGTGCCAGCTCGGCATACTCGTCGGGGCGGTACGTCTCGGCGCCTTCGATCAGGGCCGTGGCGAGGAATCCTTCGATCTGTTCGAGGGCTTCGCGGGACTTTTCGGAACGGACGAGCGTGATGCCCTTGTCCGCGCGCTGGATGGCGTCGTCGAAGCGGTTGGCGGCCAGCTGGTAGTCGCGGTCACGTTCGACGATGCGGACGGCCTGATTGATGACGTCCTGCACCTGCACGGTGATTTCGGGCGCGTAGCGGTTGCCTTCGTTCTGCCGGAGTTCGGTGAGAGCCGCGTCGGCGTCGAGGCGCTTGCGATCGGCGCGGGTCTTGACGGGGGCGAGACCGGTGGAGACTTCCGCCACCGCTTCGTCGGACAGACGAATAACGTCGTCCCACTTGTTCTGGCCATTGGCCGCATTGGCATCGGTGATGATGGTACGGATACGCGAGTAGCGCTCCGGGTCGGTACGGATCAGGTCGTTAATGTCGGCGACGCGAATTTCTTCGTTGGCGCGGGCGAGGCGAACGCTGGCTTCCTTGGGGCGAACAGCCTCAATGAGCAGGTCGGCCTCGGTGCGTGCCTGGGAGGCAGTCTCGAGGGCCAAGCCGGGGTCGGACGCCAGCAGGTTGCGGGCGTTTTCGAGCTGCGTCTTGAGGGCATTGACGCGGTCAGGCTCGTGAGTGAGACCGCCGTACTTCTGCTCGATCTCCGACATGATCTGGGCAGTCTTCTTCAGCGAGTTCTCCGCGCGGTATTTCTGGCAGCCGGTGAGCGGTACCACGACAAGCGCGAGGATCGCGAGGAACCATGCGAGACGTTGTTGAGCAAACATTCGGATTCTGCCTCCGAAAAATCGTTCTGTCCCATCTGGGACAGGCTTCCCCTCAGTGTTCTACGCTCTGCGAGAAGGTCATACGGTGCGGAGGGAGCGCAATTGATATTTCCGTATGGCCAATCGGCTGAAGGTCCTACACGATGTTGAGGAACTTCAGCAGCACAACAATGACAACAATGGCGACGATGGAGCCGACACCGATGGCGATGGGGACGATCGGTACTCCGCCCCCCTTGCCCTTCTTCTTGGCACCCGGGGTCTTGGGCTCCGGGGGAACATAGCCTTCGCTCATGAACTTAAAGGCCCCGACGGTCCGACTGAGGTAGATCATCGAGGTGTGCCACTCTTTGTAGAAGTTCTTGCGGTCCATCTCCGGCATGTTGCGCATGTGGGTGATGGAGATCACATTCTTCAGCTGGCTGGACACTTCATTGGTGCGGCTGGGGAAGCGCTTCTCATCGATCTTCTGGGCAAGACGACGGACGTTTTGGGCCAAGGCACTGGTGGTTTCCCGGAACTCAACGTCTTCCTGGGGGCTGATGGGTTCTTCCGAGACGGCCTTGAGATAATACTGCCGGTACCTGATCCATTGACCAAGGACCGACTGGGAAAGTTCGAGGACTTCGAGGATGTCTCTTTGTTTCATGCGGAATGGGCGATTTCAGTGAGGTGCGCGGGCTTGGGGTTTGGGCGTGGATCAGAAGTAACGGCTGCTGGCGGCGCCAATCGGCTCGCCGGTGACACCGTTGGGGTCGCCACCGTCTCCGACGACCGGTCCACCTCCGGCACCGCCGGCCCCACCAACGCCCGCCACGGTCTGGGCACCCTCAGGGAGGGCCTTGTCCGTGAAGGTCGCGGGGAGCGGAATGTTCGGCGCCTTGGGGGGCGGGGGAAGGAACGTGGGGAAGAAGGCGGACCTTAGGTTGTCGGGCTCGGTGCGGTAATCATGAAGGCGACGATCCACCCACTCGCGCAGTCGCTTGTCCTGCTCGGTTTCCAGATCGACCATGCGGGGGACGGCGGCCAGGGGGTACAGGGAGAGGGAACCGGTCAGCGGGTCAGCGCTCGTGCGGGTGATACGGATATAGCGACCGGGATCGTCCCCGTCGAGTACCAACGCCGTCTGGCCGTAGGTGATGCGGATCGGATTGCCGAAGCTACCCTGCTCTGCGCGGAAGCGAACGCTGTTGGGGCCGACCGCTTCCAGACGGGCACGCTGGGCATCCTCGATGTCGGCGGAGCCGCTGCGCAGCACGCCGCTCGAAACCAACTCGATGTTAATGTTGTCGAGGCCGTTGAAGGCGGCGCGCCAACCGGGTGCACGATCAGGCGTGTGCTCGGTGGTGGCAACCTCAGCCAGATTGAACTTCATGGGGCTCAACTCGGAGGCGTACTGCAGGGTCTGGATGACGCGGGTCTTGACCAGATGGACTTCCGGACTGATGTAGTTGCGATTGATGGTGATGTTGGTGTAGATGTTGTCGCCGGCAACGGCGTCGTTCCCCTGCTTGCCGTCGTCATAGTAGCTGCCAACCTTCGAGACCACGATGTTGATCTCGCGAGCGTCCTGAAGGACCTGGCCGGTACGGTGGCAGATGATGCGCTCGCCGCCCCAGGCGGAGAGTTCGGCCTCGGCCACGGGGCTGAGGGGAATCGGTCCGGAGGCGAGGCCAAAGGGGCTTGGCCCTGCTCCGAAGGGGCTCGGGGTATTGCCACCAAAGGAACTGAAACCGCCGCCGCCTTCCGCTCCAAAGGGGTTGGCAGCGGGATCGGAGGCGCCGAAAGGGCTCCCTTGAGTGGCCGCGACGGCGCCGCGGGCTCGATCAAGGGCGCCACCGAAGGCTGCACCATCACCAACGGAGCCGCTGTTGAGCGTGTCCAAGGCCTCCGGCGGTGCAAATCCACCGGCAAGTTGGGCGTGGGCGGGCACCGTGGCGCCTGCGGCCGCGGTGACCAGTGCGATGACGAGCAAGTTGCGAATCATGCCGTTACGACCTCCTGCCTCATGCTGCGTGCGACTTTGGGAAAAGATTCGAGGATTGCCGGGGAAGGGTGCCAACCAAATTATGCGGATCAGTGCACTTCCTGAATCCGGAAGTGCGGGTCGATCTTCTTCACTCGGGTTTCGATGTCGGTGATCTGGGCGAGGATCGCGTTGGAATGAGAGGGCACAAGCGTGGCCAAGCGACGGACCTCGGCGTCCTTGCTCTTCTGTGCAGTCATGGCCAGCTTAACGCCCAGATCATTGAGGCTATTGAGTTTGGTCCGTGCCTCGGTAAGTTCGTTTCCGGCCTCGCCTTCCATCGCCTTGCCGAAGGGGGCGGCGGAGACCTGCGCGCAGAATCGCGCGAGCGAGTCCTGAGTGGAAAGGGTGGCCTGATGAAACTCGCGTGCGAGCTGGGCGGCGGCGAGGCGCTCTTCGCTGGTCTCGCGGAGGTCCAGGATCAGTTCCTTGCTGACCAGGTTCTCGGTCGGAGCGGAAAGATTGAGGACGATATCCGATGCGTTCTGGGTGACGGCCGTCTGAACGGTGATGCCGGTGACCCGGCTCTGGGCGTTGCCAAGGACGGCGAGCAGACCGGGGGCCTGAAGCTTGTCGCCCTCGCGGGAGCGTTCGCCGGCACCCACCTGGGAGACGCTGGCTTCCACCAGCTTGCGGCGCGACTGGGACAGCATGTCCGCCAAGGCGCTTTCGCGCTTATCCCCCATCACGGCAATGATGCGCAGCTTGTCGAGGCGGCGCTCACGCTCGTCGTTGGGGAAGGAATACTCGAGCCCAACCACCTCGTCGATCTGCCAGTCGTTCACCTCAAACTGGTAGGAAATGGGGTGCTGGGAGGAGCGAATGACGACATAAGCGGACTTCCACTGGATGCCGCTGGAGTTCTTGACGCCGAGTTCGACGGTCATCGTGGCGGAATCGGGGAAGGTACGGCGGACCACCTGGAAGGGGTAGAGTTCGGGAAGGGGAACTGGGACGCCATCAGGGAGCTGGGTTTCGCCGATGAAGCGACCACGCCGCTGGGGCTTGAGGCGGCTCTCGTCGGCGGGGGTGGCGGCAACCTCACCCTTCTTGGGAGGGCGGCGGGGGGCCTCGTCAGCCTTGGGCTCCTGGGTGGCGGCGGCGGCAGCAGCGGCTTTCCGATCAAACGTCGCCCCTTCACCCGCCTTGTCCGACTTGGCGGCGGGCTTGTTCTTCGTGTCGGCGCCTTCGGGCTTACGGCCCGGCGCACCACCTGGGTTCGAGGCGATGTAGGCAGCTATTCCACCGACGAAGACCAGCAGAATGAGGGCAATCGGCGCGATGGCTTTTTTCAAGTCGGTACCTCCGGCGGGTTCGAACCGGCCTGTTGTCTGGACAATAACGATAGTGTGGTGGCCAGTGTCACGCAAGCAGAAGCCGGTGCCCACAGCGTAAGAATGAGCGGATGTGATCCCAGCTGGGGTTTTCCCGGCGCGGTTCTCAGATTGCCCGATAGCCCGTGGACGATGTGGAGCGTGGCGATTTGCCGTTGCGACTCCCAACGGAGGGACGTTGCCTTGGTCCTGTCACTCACCAGGGGGTATCATGACTATTTCCGCGGCAATTCCGACAACACTTTCCGGCATGACGTTCGACTCGAACTTTGAGTGCGGCAACGCCGTTAGCTTCGCGGAGTTGGAAGATGGCGTCATTTCCTTCCGACTGGCGCCGGACACCAACGGCAAAGACCGCCAATGGTATCTGTTCCGAGTTCGCGGTGGGCGCGGACGCCGGGTGACGTTTCGTCTCGATGGGCTTTCGGAAACAAACGTTCCCATTCACTGGAAGGATGCTTGCCCCGTGATCGGCCCGGGGCTCGCCGGGCCTTGGGGGCGTTCAGGTGGGAATTGCGGGGTCATTGGCGATGGGTGGGAGTTCACTTTGGTGATTCCGTTCGATGAGACCTATATCGGGTTTCATCATCCCTACGGCTACGAACGGAACCTGCGGCAAATCGAGCGCTGGTGCAGTCATCCTTCAGTGACGAGGGAGGTCATCGGCCACAGCATCGAGAAGCGTCCCATCGATCTGCTTCGCGTGAGGGAAGGCGGAGTCGAGGCGGGGCGACTCGGGGTTTGGGTGACATGCCGCCAGCACGCCGGGGAGTCGAATGCCTCGTGGTTCCTCGATGGGTTCATGGAGTGGTTGCTCTCGGCGGAGGGCGCTCCGCTGCGCAAGGCCGCGACCGTCAACGTCGTGCCGATGATCAATCCCGACGGGGTAATCGCGGGGAATTACCGGCTGAATGCGGCTGGGGTGAATCTGAATCGCGTGTGGAACAAGCCGGACCCGGCGACATCCCCGGAGATTCTGGCAGTGACCTCGGCAGTCAGGCGTTGGGTCGATTCGGGAAATCGCTACGATTTCTTCATTGATCTCCACGGAGATTCGGAGGCCCTCGCCTGCTACGCTTTCCAGCCCGGGGCAAGCATCAAGCCGCCCAAGTATCACAGCCCGCATCGCTATCACGCCGATTCGAGGCGCTACATCGCGATGGTGGCCTCGCGAGCACCGGACTTCCATCCGGATGAAGGGGTAGTGGAGACAGATGATGTGGGCCTCAGCCGCCAGTTTATGACGTTTGAATACGGTGTGATGGCGGAACTGTTCGAGATGGGATACAGCACGGTTAACTACGGTCCCAATGCGGGACTGTGGCTGACGCCGGAGCGGCACGGGGCCATTGGCCGGGCCGCCGGTGAATCACTGGCTGAGTACCTGCTTGGTGGCTGTTGACACTGGCTTCCGATGGTTTGTGAATAGCTGACCGGGCTTCACGATACCCCCTCCCCGGCCGTTCGTTGTCGAGGTTCCAACCGAAGCCATGCCACAGAGGGCGCTTCGCACCTACATGGGGGCGATCCACATCCACAGCGACAAGAGCGACGGCGAGGGCTCCCTTGCCGACATCGTGTCTGCTGCCCGACAGAGCGGCGTGGACTTTGTCGTCCTGACGGATCATGGAACACGCGGCTATGGAACCGAGGGGAAGGAAGGCTGGCACGACGGCGTGCTGGTGCTTTGCGGGGAGGAGGTCAGCAACGACGACGGACACCTGCTGGCATTCGAAGGTCGCGACGACATTGGCGAGCAGATGGATGTGGAATCGGCGCTGGCGGCGGTCTCGGCCCAGCACGCCACGTCGGTCTCGATCCACCACCAGCTTCCATCGCTGGGCCCCGAGGCAACACTCATCCCGCCCCCCGTCCCCATGCAGCGGACCAACATGGTCGAGGTCTGGTCCTTCATGGACGAGTTTCTGGCCCGGGTCCAGCCGCGCTACTTCCTTCAGGCATGCACGCGTCCGGACAAGCTGATCAACGGCCCGTCCCGCTCGATCCTGAGGCAGTGGGACCGGGTCCTTCAGACGCGCCGCATGGCGGCCTTCGCGGGGCTGAATGTCCACGCGCGCAAGCAACCGCTCATGGAATGGAAGACGGTGTTCAGCTACCAGGTGGCGTTTCAATCACTGGTGACATGCATTCGCTGCCAGGAACTGCCCGGCGTGTCGCTTCGCGCACGGGACCTGGTCTGGGCAGCTCTGCGCGAAGGACGCTCCTTCATGCTGAACCGCTCGGTGGGCGACGAGAAGAACTTCGATTTCCACTTCCAGTCGGCCGATGGGCGCATCCGCTTCATGGGTGATGAATGCACCTATGACCCGCGCGGGCGGTTCTATGTGTCGCTGTCGCGCGACGCCGAGGTGGTGCTGCGGCACAATGGGCAGCCACTGTTCTGGTCGACGGTGAAGGAAGCGTCTTTCCCCGTGGCGGGGCCGGGGAGCTATCGCATCGAGGTGCTGCTGAACCGGCGCACCTGGATCCTGACCAATGCGATTCGCTTGGTTGACGATGAGGGCACCATGCAGCCGACGGTCAGCGATCTGACCTGACGGTCAGGGGCGTTCGACGCGGAAGGCGTCCACTTTGGTGACGCCGCGGGAAACACGACGCGCATAGCTTTCAAAAAGCGCAAGCTGGCTGGAGAAATTGCTCGTCTTGTCCCAAGGCATCGTCCAAACCACGTTGCCGGTGGAGACATCGTAGATCTGCACGTCTGCCTCGGCATGGCTGTACCACCAGGTAAAGGTGCGATTCACCACGGTGACGCTCTCGGTAACGGTTGGAGCCACGACAAAATCCACATTCAGGGAGCGGCCGTAGTCGAGCGGGTCCTGGCGAACCAGGATGTCCTTTCGCTGGGTGCTGCTGAGGGACGGATAACGCCGACGGAGCAGGCGCTCCTTCTGCGACATGTAGATGGTCAGGTCTTCGCGCGAGTAGACCTCGACACCGGGTATGCGGTCGAGTTCGCGGGCGAGGGACTCGGCGATGAGGGACCCGGCGTTAGGAGACTTGAAGCGGTCATGGGCGCCGAGCCACCAGCCCTTGGTGACGACCTCGCCCTTGGGGGCCACTTCGTAAAACACCGGCGCGTCAATCACGGCAACCTTGACGGTGCGGAGATTATCCCGCTGCTGGTGGGCGCAACCGGCGCCGAGCAGGGCCATGAGCCCGGCGGCGAGGAGGAAGAACAGGTGGTAACGAGACGGCATGGCGGCGCTTTCCAGACGGTTGACGAGGGACATCATTAGGCGACCGGCCAGCGGGTCAAGTGCCCTCACCGGGAGCTGGGGTCGAGGGCATCACGCAATCCATCGCCAAACAGGTTGAACGCCAGCATGGTGATGCTGATGGAAACCGCGGGGAGGATGAGCAGGTGCGGGGCGTTGGAGATCTCCGCCAGTCCGTCGCTAGCCATGGTGCCCCAGCTCGCCTGTGGCGCGCTGACACCGATGCCGACGAATGCTAGGAAGCTCTCCGTGAAGATGGCCTGCGGAATGGCAAGGGTCGACGCGACCGCCAGTGGGCCGATGCAGTTGGGCAGGATGTGGAAGAAGAGGATGCGGTAGCTCTTCTGGCCGAGTGAGCGGGCGGCCATCACATAGTCGGAGCCCGCCTGGTTGATGACCTCGCCGCGCGCCAGACGCGCCATCGTCAGCCAGTTGGTGACGCCCAGCGCGATATAGACGCAAAGAAGGTCGGGGGTGAGCAGCAGGGGGATGTTGGCGCGATCCCATCCGTGCGAGGCCAGATAGTTCTCGATCCACTTGCGAACAAAGACCTGGAGCAGCACCACGATGAGGATCACGGGGATGCTGTACAGGATGTCGACGATACGGGTGAGGACCGTGTCGAGAAAGCGCCAGGATGCCCTGCTGGACGAGTAGGCCCAGCCGGACACGACGCCGATGGCCACGCCGATGATTAGGTTGATCACCATGGCAATGACGCCGACAGCGAGGCTGATGCGGGCGCCGACCAGAAGGCGGGCCAGCACATCGCGACCCTGTCGGTCGGTGCCGCCGGGATAATCCCAGCTCGGCGCCAAAGGCTGACCGGTCAGCTTCCGGTCCATGAAGGTCGGATCAACACTGTATATCATTGGTCCGAAGGTTGTGGTGAGGAAGAGGAGGGCGATGACAACGAGGGAGATGACGGCGGCCTTGTTCTGGAAGAAGCGGGCGGCGGCAGGATAGCGACGACGCCAGTTTTCCTTCTCTGGCGCGACAGCGGGGAGGGGCGATGCAACGGCGGTGCTCAGGTCTGGGCTCCTCGTTCGTGCTTGTCAATCTGGCGAAGCAACCCGGTGGCTCCCGGGTGGCGGGGCCACTCCATCAAAAGGGCCTCGCAGAGTCGCCGCGCGGCGGCCTGCTGGTCAAGCGCACAGAGTGCCTGTGAGATGAGGAATGTGGTCTGGGCCTCGCGGTCGGAATGCAGGGGGATCTGCTCCTTGAGGGTGGCCACGGCCCCTTGCAGCTCGCCGGAGCCGGGACGAAGGCGGGCCTTCACCAGCCGGGCGACCACATGCCCGGGCGCCCATTCCATGCACAGGGCCAGGCGGCGGATGATCTCGCTCTTGTCCCAGCCACACTGGATGCCGAGGTGCGCCACCCAAGCCTGCGCATTGGCGCCGGCGACCGGGTGCGAGGTCCATTCCTCGAAGCGATCCAGCAGGTCGGGAGAGCCACTGTCGCGGCGTGCCGAGGCCAGCAACGCCCGGTAGACAAGCCAATCATCTCCCAGCAACTGCTCCCGCAACGATTCCTCCCGCAGGCGGGTGCGGTTCAGCTTCCCGTCGGCGTCCGCCAGATAGAAATGGTGGACGAACTGATCCTCGATGAAGCGGCTTTCGACGACCAAATCCTGTCCGCGACCGGGGAGATGACAGAACGTGTAGGCGGCCACCAGACGCGAACGTTCGGGAACGCCCTGGTCGGTCACGCCCTCAAAGAACTCCGCCTCCAGGGCCTCGGTGAAGGAATCGAGTCCCTCATCGGTGCGGAGGAAAAGCTGGCGAAAGCTGGAGACGTGGGGACGATCCCCGCCCGTGCCATCGGCCCAAAAGGCCAGCAGCAAATCGGGCGCATCGCTTCCGAAGAGCGCGCACAGGTAGCGACGATCCTGCAGGATACTGGAGCTGAGGTACTGGAACGGCCGATACGATGGAGGGGTCGGCGCTGGATCGTCCGCAGCGATTTCGCGCTCAGCCGCGGCGGCCATGGACTGAGAGCGAGGGTCGCGTTGCAGACCCCAGAGGAGTATCCCCATCAGTGCAGTCAGCACGCATGGGATAACCAGCCATTGCCAGTCCTGCATTCTCGCACCAAGGACGGAAAATAGGCGCCTCGTCGGCAGGCGACGCGCACGGTAGCGTGTCGAGGGGTCGGCCTTCTGACAAGCGGGAATTGGCCGAGGGGGGCGAGCAAAAGGTAGCGCGTGCGTCCCGCGCGCGAGTGGGCCCACGCGACGGAAGGGCCTCGGCTTCAACTCAGGACGGATCGGTTGGATGCGGGGCGGGCGGTGCGACTTGGCACTCGCGGGCAGGATGCCCGCGGTACCTTTGCTCCCCTGATGGCACCTCGGCTTGACCCGGGGTGGTGGGCTGACGTTTGCTCCCTCGCGTATCGGTTCGGCCGGTGGGACGCCAGTCCTGGCTGGTCGAGGCAAGAGGGAATCCGGTGTGAATCCGGAGCTGCCCCGCAGCGGTAAGCAGAAACGAACGCCACAAGTTGCGCACTGGGGTCAGGCCCTGGGAAGCGGTGGTTAGTAGAAACCGATGGGATCAGGCATCCTATCGTAGCGTCTGCAAGTCCGAAGACCTGCCGGTATCGGTCGACCCCTTTGGGGCGGCCGCGAGTGACCGATCCCTCGAGGGAAGGGAAAGTCGGACGATGCACTTGCCGGGGCGCGCCATGGGCGTCCCGATGACCGGTGCCTCCACCGCTTTTCGTCGCATCGACGCGTTCGGCCTCTCACCAATCCTCCCAATGAGGGAACCGATGAGAACGGCCTTTTCGCACCTGTCCTGTCTGGCAGCAACCGCCCTGGTGGCGGGTGTCGCTGCCCAGCCAACCATCTTTCGCGCTCCGGAGCAGATCACCGACAGCGCCACCACCTACCAACTTTCCCGCAACCCGAACGGCTGCCTTGTCATGGCGCCCGGTCGACAACTCCACCTGGTCTATTGGTCCGGTGGCGAGACAACCACCGTATCCTCGCCGAGCTACGTCTACTACCGCGGCTGGAATCCGCTGACCGGATGGAGCGCGCAGGTGAGCCTTGCCGATTCGTTCGTGGGCGGCACCACCTACGTTGGCGGTCGGCAGCCGATGGCGGCCCTGACCACGGATGGCACGCTGTGGGTCACCTGGCACGACCACCGCAACGGCACCTCGGGTTCGCCCGGGAACAACAACGACAATATAGAAATCTATACAGATCGCCTTCCCGTCGGCGGTGCCTGGTCCACGTCCGACTTCCGCGTGACGACGTCGGGGGCGGGGACGCTTGGCGACAACGGCTTCCTGCCGCGAATCGCGGCGCAGGCCGATGGCTCGCTGGTGGTGGCGTGGTACGACTTCCACTACAACGTGGGGGTCTCAGAGATCATGGCGCGGCGCTCCGACAACACGGGCTTCTTCGAGCCGTCGACCGCGATGAACACGATGCGCTTAACCGATGCGTCGACGCGGGGCGGGACGTTGAGCTATACAGTGCCCGACCTGGCCGTGGACACGGCCGACACCGCCCATGTGGTCTGGAGCACCGGCACCGGCGGCGCAGCCCCGCTCTACTACGCACCGCTCGCCGAGCCGATCGGCCTGGTGACGGAGACGCAGATCGCGAGCAGCACCGGTGGCTACTTCAACCCGGCCCGCCTGACGGCGGCCCCGAACGGGGACCTGTGGGTTGTCTATACGAACGACCCGAACGGTGCCAGCGACATCGTGGCGCGCCGCAAGCCCGCGGGCTCCGGCACCTTCGATGCAGCGATCACCCTGGCGGGCGGCTCACCGCTGACCTCGGCGGCGGACCTGGA
Source organism: bacterium (assembly GCA_016125005.1). GTDB lineage: Bacteria > Sumerlaeota > Sumerlaeia > SLMS01 > SLMS01 > WGMQ01. Next base: position 93,762 of record WGMQ01000004.1, read on the forward strand.
AGTCGGAGGCGATGGGAAGCTGCACCTGGTCTGGGTCGACGAGCGCGATGGGCGACACGTCTATTATGGACGTTTTTCCGGCGCGGGCTCGCTGGAGTTCGAGGTGAAGCTGACGGAGGACGCGGGCAACTGGCAGCGTCCCACGCTGGCGCTCGACTCCGAGGACCAGCCCTTCGTGGCGATGGAACTGGATGGCGTCTCGACGAACGACCTGTGGTTCACGTTCCCGGAGGAAGCACTGGGGGCAGAACACTGGGAGCTGTGGAAGTAAGCCAGATGAAGCGCGGCGCGGGTCGGTCAGTTCGACGGCTTGCGCCGCGCGATCACGTACTCGGCAAAGCCCATCAGGTCCCAAAAAAGGCCGCCGGTGAGGTGCCCGAACTTGAAGAACGTGCGCACGGCCAGGAGCGGCAGGAGCACGATGCGCGCGATGTCTCGTCGGGTCCCGGCGCGGCGGACCGTGCAACCGCTTCGGATCAGGACGTTCGCCACTTCCTTCACGTCATAGACGCGCACATGCGTGGGATCGTCGGAGAAATTGAGGGTCATCGGCATGCTGCGAAGCGCGAGGCTGCGCGGGCCGGGATACTCGATGTATAGATGTCCGCCCGGCGCGAGCTTCGTGACCAGGCGCGCCAGCACCTCGTCGCCGTTGTATAGATGCTCGATCACGTGGGCGATGACGATCACGTCGAAGTGATTGTCGGGAACCTCGGAATAGTCCAGCTTCGTCAGATCGACCTGATAGAAGGCCTTCATGACGCGGAAGTCCGCCTCGTTCATCTGGTAGTCACGAACGATGTCGAGGCCGTGGTACTCGCACTTGGGAAAATGACCGACGGTGATGGAGGGGGAATGATTCCCAGCTCCCACGTCGAGCATGCGAAAGGGCCGGTCGCCAACGATCTCGCGGACTCGCTTGAGCTTGTACGGGAGGAGGGGGGAGATCATGGGAGGGGGGCCTTGGCCGATGATGGGGCTCGCGGAAACACCAGACTCCGCATGGCTCAGGAGGCGTCGACCGGGATGGGACGCCTCCTGAGTGATCGGTGCGGCCTCGTTACTGGCCGTAGAACTCCAGGATCGTCTTGGCGACTTCCTGAACTTCCTTCTTCTTGAGGCCCGGGGCCACGGGGAGGGAGATCACGCGGCGGGCGAGATCCTCGGACACGGGGAAGGCGCCTTCCTTGTAGCCCAGGTACTGGAACGCGGGCTGGAGGTGGAGCGGCGTCGGGTAGTACACCGAGTGGCCGATGCCCTTCTCCGTGAGGTGGGCGGCGAGCTTGTCGCGATCCGGAACCAGAACCGTGTACATGTTGTAGATGTGGGAGAGGTCCTCGCGGAAGGGCGGGGTGACGACGGGCGAGCCCTTGAAGAGGGAGGTGTATAGACGGGCGTTCTCGACGCGCTCGAGGTTGTTCTCGTCGAGTTCCTGCATCTTGAGGAGGAGGAGCGCGGCCTGGATCGGGTCGAGGCGGCTGTTGTAGCCGACGACATCGTGCTCGCCCTTGCCGTTCGCGCGGCCGTGCTCGCGCAGGCGACGGAGCTGCTCGGAGAGCTTGTCGTCACCGGTGGAGACCAAGCCCGCATCGCCGACGGCGCCGAGGGAGCGGGTCGGATAGAAGCTGAAGCAGCCGGCCTGGCCGAAGCTGCCGAGGCGACGTCCGCCGACGCGGGCGCCGGAGGCGTGGCGGCAGTCCTCAAGCACATAGACCGAGTAGGTGCGGGCGATCTGGCAAAGGCGGTCGATTTCCGCGGCCATGCCGAACAGGTGCACGACGATAATGGCCTTGGTCTTGGAGGTCATGGAGGCCAGCGCCAGATCGGGGTCCAGGCAGAAGGACTCGGGGCGCACGTCGACAAAGACGGGGGTGGCGCCGAGGCGGGCCACCACGTCCGCGCAGCGACCGTAGGTGAAGGCGGGGCAAAGGACTTCGTCGCCCGGACCGATGCCCAGCGCGTTGAGCGAAAGGAGCATCGCATCGGTGCCGGAGTTCGTTCCAACGCCGAACTTGCAGCCGACGTACCGGGCGAACTGTTCCTCGAACTTCTGGACCGTCGGTCCGTTGACGAACTGACCCGACTCGAAGATCTTCCGGATTTCCTCCTGATAGTCCTCCAGGAAGTGGTCATTCACAGCGTGAAGGTTGATAAACGATACGGGCATTAGTTGGTCGTCCTTTCCCGGATAAAGCGCGCTGGTTGGGGACCGGTTGCATGCACCGGCCACCCCTGCGGCGGTGAGACTTGGCGAGCCGGGAAATCGGAGTCAACTGATTGTGAACCGATCGACGATTCTGCGGCTTGGGAGGCGATGACCTCTGCTCTCGATTGGCAGGGGACAGCGCTCCGGTGCCGTCATGGCAAAGTCGCTCTCGCTGGTGATCACGGCCCAGCGATCCCGAACGCCCTGCCGAACTCCTCCCCGGGGACCGCTACCTGCTCGCCATCCACCACCCGGTATCCCTGGAGTGTGACGCGCAACTCATCCAGCGGGGCGGAACCGGTATTTTCGAGGCTCAGTGTCGCCCGAAAGACCGTCCGCGTCATCACGGCCTCCTGAGAGAGAGACGAATGCGAACACGGGGACAGACGGACTGGGCGGCAGAGTCCGTCGGCCAACCAACCCCAAGCAGCAGTAGTGTGGCAAGCAACAGGCGCTTCGTTCATCTACCTCAGTCTGGATAGGTCGTGCGTAGATTGCGGGAACCATCTGGATTGTACAGCAGACTGCCCTGGACATACGGCCTTTCCGACAAAAGTATGGGTCGCGCCTTCGGGAACGAGAGATTCGGAAATACACAAATCTTTCCATAAATTCCTCCCAGCCTGATGAATATGATATGCACCTCTTCTCGCTCAAACCATTCGTAAGGGAGTAGCATCTGCTTTTGATATCCGGTCGCAGGGGCCTCAGGAGTTGTGTTGCCAAATTGATAATTACTAGCAATCACCCCCGAATCAAGGAGTCCATCTTCCTCATCAGAGGAACAAACTCGAAGGACAATCTGGTATCCGTCGGGATAGAACGGTTCACGGTAGAGGACTTGCGTTGTGGGGTAATCCACGGCAGCATATGTAGAAAGCAACATCGCGGCGTCGCATGGCGTATCGGAAAGATCAGAATTCAATTCCGTTGTCTTCAGTAAATGCTTGCCAGCATCTACTTTGTGCTCCAGCGCGGCCCATCCATTCAACTCAACAAGCCCATCCTCTAGGTCAGGACGCTGAGAATGCGGGAACCGCTTCAGTACCGCATCAAACTGAAGCATAACGGTGGACCCATCTCTCCCGACCTGCCATTCTGCTGGGTTTAGATCGTCAAGAAGCCATTCCTTCTCGATCATTTCGAAGTTCTCGGCATCCTCCGCCTCAAGCCGCAAGACAAGATGGCTAACACCGCGCAACTCGATGCGGCGAGCACCGTCGATCAAGAACCGCTCCCCTCCGTATCCCCCCTGAGATCCAACTGCCTTGAAGTACTCCAGCTTTGCATTGGCCCGCATCGGAGTCTCAGCCTCGTCCTTGACAGTCACCGACAAAACCACGTTCGCCTTCCAAGGCTTTGTCATCATTTCCATCCCGGCGGCGTCACTGGCGCCGCGGCCTCTGGACCACATGAACCCCGCAACGATCAAGGCCGGAATGGCGATCAACGCGATGAGAATTATGATGGGCTTCTTCATAGGTGGCCTCCTCAGTCTGGATAGGTCGTGCGTAGATTACGGGAGCCGTCCGGGTTGTACAGTAGATTCACCGACAAGATTGGTCGCTCGACAGGATCAATGGCATCGGGGTCAAGAATCATAACTTCCTCCCCAAAGACGATCATCTTGCCGTACAGTCCACCAAGTCGCACAAAAACCACTCCGTCTTTTTTCTGCTCAAACCATTCATAGGGAAGTACCAATTCCTTGGTATAGCCGTCAGGCGGGGCCTCGGCAGTGGTGTTGCCAAATCGAGCGTTCGCCACGAAGACTTCAGAAAACTGCAATCCGTCTTCCGCAAGGGGGGAGCAAACTCGAAGCACCACATGCTTTCTGTTAGGATAAAATTTCTCTCTCCCAATCACGATTGGTGAAATCTGCTCCGGTGCTTCCACATAGGCAGAAAGAAGCCGCGGCGTAGCGCACTGATCCGTTATCAAAGGGACATCTACTTCACGAAGGGAGCTCCCTTCGGGTAGCGCTCTGTATGAAACAACAATGTCTCTTTCTCGCTCACGATACCTCTTGAGGCGAGCAAAAACCGTCTCAAGTTTCGGTCGGTCTGCGCGGGGATAAAGAACGAAGGACAGAGTCGTGTCGAACAATGATAGTCTGCCCATCTGGACCGAACCTAAAATCGTCCGGCCTCAGGTCGCTAAAGCTCCAATCAACATAGTCGCTCTCATATATTCCTTCGTCATCAGAAATATGGATCGAGATAAAGTGGACTCCACGGTACTCCAGCCGCTTGGCGCCGTCGATAAAAACGTCCTCATAATCCTCACCGCCCTCCCTACCGATCGGCAAGAACATCGATACGTGGGCATTGGCCTTCAAAGGATTCCCATCCTCATCCTTTACGGTGATCTCCACCACCACATTCGACTGAAATGGCTTCGAGATCATGTCCGTCACGCCATCATCGCCCAAAAAAGCTCGAAACTGGCGCTTCAGCGCCCCATAGGCCATCAAGGGTAAGCCGCAGCAGCACATGACAAACACCAGCACGTACAAACCGATAGCGATTCTGCGTTGAACTTGCGGCGTCATGATCCCTCCCCCCCCACGAAATGTTGTCAATGCATCATTCCCGAACCCTGACGGACGTAAGTTCAGATTGCTCGCTTGATTGCGCATGGGGGGCTAGGGTTTTCGCGGGGGTAGAGGTCCGTCCGGTGGGCGGCGCGGGAAGCCGAGGCCTCGGCATAGTCCATCATTGACACCGCCGCGGCGCCGTCCCTTCGATCTATCGTTCCAAGAGACGCTCTAGGCGCCCGATCAACCACAGCGGAAGGCAGTTTCCACTCATGGCTTACGAAAAGATTACTCCGCCTGCCAATGGCGAGCAAATCACCGTCAACTCCGACGGTTCCATTTCTGTCCCCAACAATCCCATCATTCCCCGCATTGTCGGCGACGGCATCGGCCCGGACATTTCCCGCGCCATGGATCACGTGGTGAACGCGGCCGTGAAGAAGGTTTTCGGCAACAGCAAGTCGATCGTTTGGTTCGACGTCTACGCGGGCGATGCCTCGGTGGCCAAGTATGGCCAGGACGTGTGGCTCCCCGATGACACGATCGAGGCCATCAAGGAGTTCAAGGTGGCCATCAAGGGGCCGCTCTCCACGCCGGTCGGCGGTGGCATCCGCTCCATCAACGTGGCCCTGCGCCAGATCCTCGACCTGTACGCCTGCGTGCGCCCCGTCCGCTGGTTCACCGGCGTCCCGGCCCCGGTCAAGGAACCCCAGAAGCTGAACGTGGTGATCTTCCGCGAGAACACCGAGGACATCTACAAGGGTATCGAGTTCAAGGAAGGCACGAAGGACGCCCAGGACCTGATCAAGCACCTGAAGGACCGCTATGGCAAGGACGTGAATCTGGACAGCGGCATCGGCATCAAGCCGATCTCCATTCAGGGGACCAAGCGTCTGGTCCGTATGGCCATCGAGTACGCGATCGAGAAGAAGCGCCGCATGGTCACGCTGGTCCACAAGGGCAACATCATGAAGTTCACGGAAGGCGCCTTCCGCGACTGGGGCTACGAGGTCGCCCGCGACGAGTTCCGCGAGCACGTGGTTCTGGAGACCGAGCTTTGGGATAACTTCGGGGGCAAGATGCCCGAGGGCAAGATCCTCGTCAACGACCGCATCGCCGACGCCATGTTCCAGCAGCTCCTCCTCCGCCCCGACGAGTACGACGTGATCGCGACGCCGAACCTCAATGGCGACTACCTGAGCGACGCCTGCGCCGCGCAGGTCGGCGGTCTGGGCCTCGTCCCCGGCGCCAACATCGGCCGCCCCTATGCGGTCTTCGAGGCGACCCACGGCACCGCGCCGAAGTACGCCGACAAGGACGTCATCAACCCCGGCTCGCTGATCCTCAGCGCCGTCATGATGCTCGAGCACCTGGGCTGGGACGAGTGCGCCCACCTGGTGATCAAGGGCATCGAGCAGACCATCGGCGCGAAGACGGTGACCTACGATCTGGAGCGCCAGATGGAAGGCGCCACCAAGGTCAAGTGCAGCGAGTTCGCCAAGCTGATCGCCGAGAAGTTCTGAGCGGTCGACTGATGGTGGAGCGAAGCCACCATTGAAGGCCATTGACAGTGTGATCGGCTGGGCTAGAGTAAGGTGCAGGGTTTGTTTGGTGGCTGAACAAACCCTGCGCCGGTTCACCTTCACCCCCTCCCCTCACCTACAGGAATGCCCCGATGGCATCACCCAATTCAAAGCGCGCGTCATCGAAAGCCGGGAAGAATGCGGCTGCTCCGCGCTCTAGAGCGGCATCAAGCGCCCCGTCTGCGATCGCACCGAAATCGCCATTGCCGGGAATAAAGGCGAGTGAACTGGCGGCGGAAATCCGCGTGACCCAAGCCAACGCCCAAGCCCTTCGACTTGCGGTAAGGACTGTCTCAGGAGCCGGTCGCGAACTCGATGAGATCGCCTCGGCGCGCCTCAAGAAATGATCCGAAGCCAGGAGACCCCCGATGGGAGCATCGGACTTCCAGCCTGCCGGGTATAGTCAACTTCGGCTACTAGATCGAGGTGGGCAGGGAGAGGTTTACCACGCGCTCGACGAGACGGGTATCCCGGTCGCCATCAAGCGGCTCCTCGCACTTCCCCGAACGGATTCTATCCTTCGCTTCCACCGGGAGGCGGATGCTCTCCGCGCGTGTAAGCATGATGGCATCGTGCACCTGATCGAGTTCAACTTCGTCGATCCGAACAGTCCTTATCTCGTGTTGCCTTTCGTGGAATCCCCCCGCAGCGAGAGGAAAAAGCCATTTGGGGAGAGTCTTGCAGCATTTCTGGAGGGAACCCGGCGGCACCTGTCTCCCGAGCAGGTGCTTGAGATCGGCATCCAGGTAGCCGATGCACTGGCGCACATGCATTCGCACGGGATCGTACACCGCGACCTAAAGCTGCAGAACCTTCTGGTGAGGAATCCCCGCGTCGGCAACCGACTCGGCTTCGAGGTGGTCATCAGCGATCTGGGGATTGCATTGGTGGCCGACAAGACTCGGATCACCCCCGAGGGCGTTTCAATGGGATCGGTGCATACGATGGCTCCCGAGCAACTCAATTCGCGAGAGTACAGTAAGATCTGCGACCGAACCGATGTATTTGCGTTGGGCTGTATCCTCCACGAGTTGTTCACAGGTCAGCAGGTCTTTAAGAGCACCAACCCCCACAGCAGATTCTTCGAGATCTCGGACAGCAAGCCGACCGCTGCCGCCTTGCTCTCGGCAGGGGTCTCTCAGGAAGTGGCAGACTTGGTCCTGCAGATGATTCAATACGAGGTCGCCGCGAGACCAACGGCACGTGATGTGGCGAGTCGGCTTCAGCGTGGGCTTCTTGACGAGGCGGGGGCCCTGTCGAACCTGCTGGAACTATCGAATCGGATGCACTCTGCGGTCGGACGGCTGACGCTCGACTATCTGGCAGAGCGGAAGCATGCGCCCGGGGCTGACGCCTTGTATCTAAGCAACGCAACGCACGAGATCATGAAAGCCATCGTCCAGTTCTGGCACTTCGTCGCCCCCGACCAGTCAGTCCTAGAGGTCACCTTGGCGCGGATGGATTCGGACGGACTCATCCAGGAGTTGGACTTCGCCTACCCGCTGGAGAGGTTCGATGACCGCACCATGGGGGAACTGCGTTACCCGGACGCCACTTTCTCCCGAGCCCTCCAGTCAAGCGGCGAGGACGGCCTCACGATTGTTTGCTCCTGCACGGAGGAGGCTCGCAAGAGCCCGAACGGGCAGTATCGTCCCACTTCCTGGATGCCTCACTCTCAGCCGGGCTCCATCCTGGCTTTCACGGTGGGCGTTAACGAGAAATCGAAGTTGAGTCAGGTCGTTTGCATCTATGTCGACCGAGACTATTTCTTCAGTCCCGGCTCGGTGAGACTCTATCGACGTCTGGTGACTCCATTCCGCGAGAAACTGGCCGAGATTCTGGCGTTCGCCGCGGTTCCATAAACGCCTATTCCTCGCGGTTATCTTTCGCGATCTTGCGGTCGAGCGAGCGGCTCATGGTCTGTCGCTTGGGTTTGCCGAGTCCCGCGAGGGCGCGCAGGCCGGCGCAGTATTCCTCGGCATCACGAGGGCGCCAGTCGAAGGGGAAGCCGCGGCATTGGTCCGGCTTGGCGCCGTGGATGCGGCAGCCGAAGAGCCCCTTCTCCTCGAAGAGAAAGATGCAGGACATGAGGGCGTCGCCCTGGGAGATGACCTCCCAGCTTCCGCTCTTGGTCTGCTGGCAGTACTCGCGAAGGAACTCGGAGACCGGGATCCCGAGGAACCGGGCGGCGTTGTCGATCTCGCCCTCGGTGACGGCGACGAAGCCTTCTCCGCGGCAGCAGTTGCCGCAGCGGTGGCATTCGAATTCACGCTTGTAGGGCCAGCCGATCTCACGGGCCATTGTTGGTGGGGTGCTCCGGTGGGGTGGGCTCAGAAGGCCGGGGTCACTTCAAAGGTGAGCGGGACAGCGTCGCTCCAGGAAATGCCGTCGCTGACGGTGAGCTGGATGGTGACGGTGCCGGGCTTCATGAACTGGGCGATGACCTCGCCGTCGGTGGTGAGGAACAGGCGGGTGTCCTTGCCGACTCGGTCGCTTGGCTTGGTCCAGATGACGGAGGTGGTATCGGGGGCGGTGACTTCCCACTTGTAGCTGAGCGTGGCGTTTTCCGGGTCGTTGGAGCCGCGCGCGTCGAAGCGGATGCGCTCCTCGGCCTTCACGTTGAGGGACGCGGGAGCCTTGATGACGGCGGTGGGTTTCTCGTTCGGCTTGGCGCTGGCGGAACGGAGCACGTCGACAAGCACATAGCCGCCGACGAGGACCAGCACGACGGCGACTGCCGCTCCAATCAGGGCAATCGGCGGTTTCTTTCCCGAGGGGACCTTGCGGCCGATGGTGGGCGAGGAGGAGGCGGAAATGGGATCGGGACGTGGCCCGGCGGAGGGCGGGTCGGCAGTTGGGCCGACGGCGCCGGCGGGAGGCGCGGCCCAGGGATTCTCGTCTTCGGCAGCTGCGGCGACGCCCCAACTGCGCGGTGCCGGGTCGTTGTTGGCCGTGGGCAGCGCGGCGGGTGCAGCCCAAGGGTTGGTTTCCTCGGGTGCGGGACTCGCGGTGCGGCGTGGTGTAGGCGCGGGCGCTGAGGAAGCAAGGCTTCCGACCGTGGTGGCTGGGGAGGAACGGGGCGGGGGCGGGGCCGATGCGAGGGCCTGTGCCTGCATTTCCTTCTGGTGGCGACCGGCCTCGGCTTCGTGCATGGTGCGCAGTTCCGCCTGCAGCCGGTCCAGCGATTCAAACTCACCCTGGAGGACCCGTTCAATCAGCTGGCTGACAATTCCGTTGTGGCCGTACTCGGGGCGCGGGGACTTGGCGAGCCAACCGTCCAGATCCTGCTTGGTGGAAGCGCAGATCATTTGGAGCAGAAGCGTGGCGATGACCTTGCGCTCGCCGGCGGCGTCGACCTGCGAGGAGGCTGTATAGACGCCGATGCGGGGGAGCTGATGAAGTCGCTTGAGGAGCGGGCTGCGTTCGAGCGCTTCGGGGCTGGGGCTGCCGATGGGCGAGCGGTGATGCACGCGGAGTTGCTCGCAATCGCCGATGACGATCTGGGTCGCGTCGAGTCGCTCGAAGCAGACGTTCGAGCGGCGTAGCTCGGCCAGTTCGCCAACAAGGCGAATTGCCCAGCGACAAAAGTGGAGTGTCTTCTTGCAGCCCTCGTGATTGATCAAATCCTCGAGAGTCCGTCCCTCGATGTACTCAAAGATGACGCTGGTGCCGCCTTCGAGGGTTTCGAGCTGGTAGACGCGGGGGAGGGCACTGGGGTTGCAGGCGGCAGCGAGGCGGACCTGGCTGACGATTTCCTCCATCGCGGCCTCGTCGCCTGAGACGGCGGCAGAGAAGGTGCGGCGGATGGCCCGATGCTCCGTCACGAGGTGTTGCGCGACGGTATCTTCCCAGTAGTTGGTTTCATCGAGTGGGGCGACGAAGCGCCATGCTTCCGAGGTCGGGATCATTTGATGAGGCTCCCCAGCTTGCCAGTCTGCCACGCCTTGAGCGCATCGGCCGCCGAGTCGTAGAGCGGCGCGACTCCGATGAATCCGTTGAGGCATCGCTCGAAGAATGCGGTGAGGTCGTCCCCGAGTCGGTGCGAGCGCAGCTTCTTGACGGCCTGCTCAAGCTCGTAGGCATCCCACTTGTCGCCGAGCGTCTGCGCGATGAGTGGTTCGCCGGTGTGGAGCAGCAGCACGACGCTGGCCCACTGGGCAATGTCGAGGCCGGATAGGTTGTTGGCGAGCGTGAACTGGGATTGCTGGTCGGAGCGGACGCAGCGGACCAGCGCGCGGTCCAAGCCTGTGTCATCGAGGAAGATCTTCCCCTGTCTGCCGGTGATGAAGCACTGGGGCGTGAGGGCGCTGTGGACGATATTGCAGCGGTTGAGCGCCACCATCAGGTGCAGCGTGTCCTCGAACAAATCGGATTTGGCGCGGACCTGATCCTTGAAGGGATTGTTGTCGAGACCGAGCGGGATTCCGGCTTCCTTGAATTCGACGCCGCAGATATTCTCGGGGCTGACCCAGCCGTCGGCGAGGCGCGGGGTACGCGGGGCGCGGAGCAGGCCATAGCGCCGCATGGTGGCGACGGCGGCCTGTTCCCCTGTGCTGCTGAGCGATGGTGGGACGGCGATACGGTGAAAGAAGCAAGGCGCGCCGGTGGAAAGCTCCTGCGCCCGGTGGATCGTGTATCCGTCCCCCTGCCTGACCACATCCCCAATTTCATACCCTGCTTCGCGACTGTCCAAGCGAGTCATCGTGCTCCGCTTCCTGAAGCCATGAACTAGGTTATTCGGCGTCGATAGCGCTGAGGCTACCCTGCATCCCACGCGATATTATGTTACCCACAGCTCCTGAACGCCTGCAAGCCGCAAAGCGGCCTCCCCGTGTAGGTATTTATTGGCCACAATGAGACCTTCGTCAACATAGACGTCGGGCTTGTTGTAGGTGATGGGGCGGCCTTTCATGTCGGTCATGACGCCGCCCGCGGCGCGGATGATGGCGTCCGGGGCGCAGGTGTCCCACTCCTTGCAGAAACGGCGTGAGGTGTTCAGGTACAGGTCGGCGCGGCGTTCCGCCACGTGGGCGACCTTCACGCCGAGCGAGCCTGCCTGGTAGCTCTCGCGCGGCTGAAGCGCGGCCATCGCTGTCCGCAGCCGACGGCCCATGTTGGAGCGCGTGACGACAAGGGTGCATTCCGATAGCGACTCGACCTGTGACACCAGGAGGCGCTCGCGGGAGCCGAGCAGGACGTTCTCCCGCCACGCGCCGAAGCCGGTGGCCCCGAGGTAGAGCATCCCCGCCACCGGCTGGTAGACGACGCCAAGGACTGGGTCGAAGGTGCCTTCGGAAGTGCGGATCGCGAGCCCCACCTGTACGGCGAAGTCCGCTCCCCCATCGATGAAGTCGCGAGTGCCATCGATGGGGTCGATGATCCAGCAGAAGTCCCGTTCCATGCGCTCGGGCTTGTTGGCGGCCTCCTCGCTCAGGTATCCGAACCGGTCGGTGGGATAGCGGTCGGAAAGCCACGAGACGATGAACTTGTCGGCGATGATGTCAGCCTCGGTGGCGGGACCATCGGAATCCTTCTCGAAGACCTCGAAGGTTCCGCGATAGAACCCGGCGATGCGCTCCCAGGCGAGGAGCGCCACGAGGCGTGCGTCCTCCAGGGCGCGTACGATGTCGATGGGGGAAGTCTGTGGCTGCACGGCGAGGCTTTCGGAGAGCGATGGACTTGCGCCCCGGTCCACTGCGGCGCCAGCTTGTGTCAGCTTCCGGCCACGGTGCCGACGCCGTCACGCCCGAATTTTCATCACAGCGTTCCAAAGGGTTGCCCGATGAAGAAAGTCTATTTGGCCGGTGCCATGGAGTTCGCCCATGATGGGGGCATCGGTTGGCGCCAGGAGTTCGCCGGGTGGCTGGCGGAACGCCTCGGTCATGGCGTCCTGGACCCGACCGTCTTCGAGCACGACCAGTTGTCGGACGAGGAACGGAACTCCATCAAGGGACTGAAGTCGCAGCGACGCTTCGACGAAGTGCGTCGGCTTGCTTCTCGCATCGTCCACTATGACGCGCGGTTGCTGCTTGAACAGAGCGACTACGTGGTGTGCCTCTGGAACGAAGCGACGCAGCTCGGTTGCGGCACTGCGGGCGAGATCACCCTGGCCTGCTGGGCCGGGAAGCCGGTTCACCTGCTGCTCGACTATCCCGACGAGCGCGCCAGCACTTGGATGATCGGCTGCACAACGACCATCCACCACGACTGGGACGACCTGAAGCGCACCCTCATCCAACACTACGCGAGCACGCCATGAAGATCCGTTTCCCACTTCCCGTTTCGCGCGACGCGCGTGTCGCGCTCCTTGCTCCCGCGAGTCCTCTGTCCAACGCCGGGGAGCTGCCTTCTGTCGTCGCAGCGGCCTCTTCCTTTGGATTCCGGGTGAAGGAGTTTCCCTCGCTGACCCGACGGCTGGATTACGTGGCCGGAACGGGAGTCCAGCGCGCAGCCGACCTGACGAAAGCCTTCACAGATCCGAAGCTCGAGGCCGTGTTCTGCCTCCGCGGTGGCTATGGTACTGCTCACACGCTCCCCCACTTGGACTTCAAGGCACTGGGCGCGACGCGGCGCATGTTCGCCGGGTACAGCGACCTGACGGCGCTGCTGAATCCGCTCGCCACGCTGGGGGGTCTTGTGGGCCTTCACGCGCCGACTATGAACTTCTTCCAGCGCGATGATGAACCGACGCGCATCAGCCGCGCGATCTTCGAAAAGTTCCTCTTCGAGCCGATCGGGGCACTTTCCTACCGCGAGGCGGCCGGCGCTTCCTTCGTTCCGGTCACGATACGGAAGGGCGTCGCCGAAGGGCGTTTGCTTGGCGGCAACCTGTCGGTCTTTGCCTCGCTGATCGGCACGCCCTACGAGCCCCGCGGCAAGGACATCGTGCTCTTCATCGAGGAGATCGGCGAGAAGGCCTACCGCCTGGATCGGATGCTGACCCAGGTGATCCAGTCCGGCTTCATGAATCGGGTGGTCGGCGTCGTGATCGGACACCTGACGGATTGCGGCCCCGCGGGGAATGACACCGACGACGCGCTGACCGTTGTGAAGCGGGTGCTGGATCCGCTCCGCATTCCCACCTTGGCGGGCTTCCCCGCGGGGCACGAGCGCCCCTCGTTCCCGCTCCCCATCGGTGCCACCGTGCGGCTTGATGCGACGCGCGGCGACCTTCACATCATCGGAGCCTGACCGCCATGCCCGCCATGTCCGAACCCCGTATAGACAAGCTGGCCAAGGCAATGGCCCGCGTCATCCTCACGAAGGGCTATGCGAAGATGACCGCGGGGCCGGATGGCCTGGCGGACCTGATCGCCCGGGAGCTGAAGATTGATCAGCGCGTGGAGGCGGAAATCGAAGCGGAAGCGCACGCCCAGCTCGCGAAGAACAAGAGCCTCCCACCACGGGGCACGGGACAGTATCAAGCCGCGCTGACGCAGATGAAGCAGGCCATCGCTGTGCGGAAGGGCTATCCGCTCTAGGCGATCTCGCCCGCCTTCAGCTTTTCCATCTCCGCGCGGCTGACGAGCGGCAGGATTAGCTGCACGCAGAAGCCGTTTTCCAGCCCGCGCGTGAGGCGGAACTTGCCGCCGGACTTTTCCATGTAAAGTTGGAGCATCTGGAAAAGGATGCCGCCGCCGCGACGAAGGCGGGGGTGCTGGGTCGTGTTGAGCTGGGCGCGGACCAACAGGTTGCCGGGGTTGATTTCTCTCGCGTTCTGGCCGAGGTCCTCAATCTCGAGCGAGACGAATCCAGCCTCGACGCGGTCGGGATTGTCGTCGGTGCGAACGATCAATTCGGTGCCCTCGGGGCAGAAGGAGACGCTGAACTTGATGATGCGCTCCACCATCTTGAGGATCGTTTCGCGATCGCCGGACAGGTAGATGTTGCGGGTGTTTTCCTCAAGGCGGAGGCGCACCTGCGCGGTCATGCACTCGTCTGTGGCCATGGTATAGATCGAACGCACCAATTGCTGGAGGGAGAAGGCTCCGCGTCGTGGGCGAACCTCAGGGTGGGCGAGGCTGGCCATGTTGGCCAGGTTGCGCAGGATGCGCCTCATTTGCCGGGCGGTGGCGTAGGCCGAGGAGGCCAGCTCGTGGGAATGCTCCTGGCCTCGGGTCAATTCGCTCAGCTTCTCGGTGGCCGCCAAGTTCTGGTTCAGCAGGGTACGCAGCTCACCGGTCAGGTACTGGAGGAACGAGGCTTCGGAGAGGGTTTGCTCGCGGTTGGCGGTGGGTAATGGAGTCGGGGCGATCAACTGGCTGAGGTTCATGCGGCTTGCCTCGCCGGAGCTGTCGCGAACCACGCCCATCATGAGCTTGATTTCCTCGTCCTGACGGCGGGTCATTTCGCGGTGCTGGTAGAGTTCCAGGAGCGGGATGGCGTGGGCCCGGATGATGGGGAGCAGTTGGCCAATCTCATCAGGCTGGAGAAACTCGCTGACGGTGCCGTCGTGGATGACGAGGCCCATGACCAGCGAGGAATGGGGACCATCGAAGCAGATCGCCTCGTAGAAGGCGATCTCCCGGCGCTTGGGCGAGCCGGGAATCTCACACGCGACGGCGAGGGGGTACTCCTCCTTGATGATGCGAACGCCGGCGGGGCGGGGTCCGAGGAAGATGTCGACGGTCTGCTCGGTCAGGTACAGGTGAGGCGGGTGGTCGCCGAGTGGCTCCTTCTCGCCCGAGGCGGCGAGGAGTGCGTTCGGCATCCGGGGGACACGGCTGACCCCGAACAGATAGGCCTCGTGGTCCGGCTTGACGGATTGGAGCCCCTCGAGAAACGCGTGCGCCCATTTGTCGATCCGGTCGACTGCACCCGTCATCATGACGGTGCGGAGCAAGTCGGTGATCCACGAATTGTCCATTCGCCTGCTCAGCCCTCTCGGGAAATATGACTTTGCCAGCTTGATAGCGACTCGGTCGGTGACTCCAGCGTTTTCTTGTCCTCAGCGCCCGATCAAAGACAATCCGACCGCAATCCAGAGGGGCAGGATGAGAAGAGCCGAACTGTTGGTGACAAAAAGAATCGAGCTAACCGTCTCCCAGTCGCCGTCGTAACGCCTGGCCGCGAGCGCCAGATTGGTGGCCGGCGGGCTGGCAGCGCTCAGCATGAGGACAAACGGCAGCCAACCGTGGGCGGGGATCCAACCGGACCTCAGCAACAGGTACGTGAAGGCGGGGATCAGGCCGAAGCGAATGACGAAAACCGGAACCAGGATCCTCCAATTGAGCGCCTGGCGCAGCTCGCACTGGGCGATGAGGGATCCGAGAATGATCATGGCCAGCGGCGGCATGGCCGCGCCGATGGTTTCCGCGGAGCCGACCAGCATCCGCAGCAGGAGAGGGGATTCGAGCTGATGGTTGGCGGCAGCGACGATGGGGGGGAACTGGGCAAGGATGGCACCGACCACAATCCCGACCACCGGGCCGTTCCAGGCGTACTTCAGGTACTGGCTCCAGTGACGCTTGGCTCCCTCGGCACTCCCGGCGGTGACCAGGACCGTCCCGAGAGTCCACTGAAGCGGGTTAATGCTGAGGACGCTGATTCCCACCAGCGCCGCCACGGCGTCCCGCTCCTCGATCGCGGCTCCGAGCGCGAGCGTCACCGCCAGAGCCACGGGATAGGGAACATAGAACGAGTTTGGTATCGCTGAGAGGGCCATGGCCGCCGACCCCTGCGAGGGACGCGGTGTGCGAACAAATCGGAACCACACCCAGGCAAGCCCAACGCCGAGGAAGATCATCGCTGCGGGGTGAATCAGCACGGGCCAGTTCTCGGCCACCATCCCCAGATGGAACTTCTTCATCATGGAGACAGCGAGGGAGCAGGGCACCACCACATCGATGGTCAGGCGGGTCAGGCCGCTCATGATGTCGGACTTGAGCATGCCGCGCCGGGCCAGCACAAAGCCCAGGGCGGCGATGAGAAACAGCTTTCCAACCGCCTCGAAGGAGATGCTGAGCGATTGGGCGAAGGTAAGCTCCATGACGACCTGCGTGGTGGGGATGGCATCCTGCGAGGGAGGGGAGGGTGGGTGGCAGGCGGCTCCGAACTCAAGCCTTATGGGCCCTTGAGGTCTGGTGCAGGGTCCAAGCGCCGTGCATCCAGCGGGTCACCGTCCACATCGGCCCCCTACCTGAGGGTTACCAAAACCCCTAGGGACAGCGGTGTTTTTGACGTTGCAGGCCCCCAATTGTCTCCGTAGCGTACGCTGACCCCAGCCTGTTGGAGCCACCATTGTCATGAACAAGAGCATCTTCGTCGGTCTTTCGGTCCTTTTCTGGATTGCATTGGCGCTCGCTGTGCTCGCCTCGAAGGGCTCGATCGATGCGCAATGGGGGGGCGAGGACGACACCATGCTGATGGTCGTCTATGTGGTCATCGGGGCAGGGTTCCTTGGGGGGATTTTGGTCAACACGATGCTGGCCGACAAGTTGTTCGTTGCCTCGATTCTGGAGGGCGGGGTGGACAAAATCCCTCTGGCACAACGGCAGAAAATCGCCGAGAAGCAGGCGAAGGCTGCCTTGACGGCGGGGCGCCCCCGCGAGGCGATCGCGGCCTATGAGACCGCGGGACTGATCGACCAGGCTCTGGCGCTGGCGCAGGAAAAGGGAGAGCACGCGCAGGCTGCACGGTTGTTCCTGAAGGTCGGGCGAAAGGATCATGCACGCAAGGCGGCCATCAGGGCGGGCGACCACTTGCTGGCGGGACACCTCTCGCTGGCTTTGAAGGACTTCAACATGGCCCGGGACGAGTATGCGCTCCATGTGGCAGGCCTGCCGGAGAGCTTCAAGCCGATTGAGCGGGCCAAGCTTCTGGATCGCGCCGGGCGGTATGGCGAGGCGGCGGCGATCTACTCCAGCCACGGTGACTTCATCCGCGCCGCCGATTCGTGGTTGTTGGCGCAGGCCCCCGAGCAGGCGGCAGCGGCACGCGAGAAGGCCAGCGTGCTCCTCGCCGTGGAGCGAGGACGGGAGAGCAATTCGTCCCAGAGCGTTCGCACCCGTTTGATCCGCGATGGAGACGTGGCGAAGGAGCAGGGCGATCTGTTTCATGCCGCATGGTGCTATCGGGAGGCAGGATCGCCCCGAACCGCCGGAGAGGTTTTTGAAGGGATCGAGGAGTGGGTCCGTGCGGCCAGTTGCTACGAGCAGGCGGG
This sequence comes from bacterium, assembly GCA_016125005.1. GTDB lineage: Bacteria > Sumerlaeota > Sumerlaeia > SLMS01 > SLMS01 > WGMQ01. The sequence continues at coordinate 111,248 of WGMQ01000004.1, forward strand.
CGAGAACGCCAAGGCCCAGCTCATGTGGGCAAAGGCGGAGGAGTCGCTCATCAAGGCGCCGCCGCCCCCGCCGATGACCGTTTCGATGACCCAGGACACCGGCCCGTTTCCCTCTTCGCAGCGGCCGGGTCAGCGCGCCGCCGTCGGGAGCGCCCAAGCCCCCCCGTCGGGTGCATCTTCATCTGGCGGCCCGCCGCCGCCCTTTGGCCCTCCGAGCGCGAACCCGCCCAAGTCCCCGTGGAAGCCGCTCGATCCCAAGACTGCGCCGCCCAGCGTGGTGGTCCCCAATTCCTACATGCAGGCCGCCAATCTGCGCCAGACTCCGCAGACCACCGAGGGGTGGCGCGATGTGGCAAAGACCCTGGCGCTTTCCGGTAACCTGAAGGGAGCCGCGGACGTCCATCTCCAGTGCGGTGACCTGGGAGAGGCGGTGAGTTGCCTGGTCGATGCGGGCCAGCCGCGCGAAGCCGCCATGTTGGCGCTGGGCGGCGGCGACTACGCCAAGGCCGCCGAATTGCTGGTGGACCAGATCGATGCGGGTGTGCGTGGCGACATCGGAGAGTTGCTTGGCCAGATCCTCATCAACCTGAAGGAATTCGAACTCGCCGACCAGTTGCTGCGCAAGCGGCTGGCACCGAAGATCAACCAGGAGTCCGCAGGGGTAGTCTTTCAGTTCGCCCGCATGTTCGAGGATGGCGGCGCGCTCATCCAGGCGGAGTGTCTATACGAGGACCTGGTCAAGTCCGGTGCCACGTCGGGCGAGTTGGAAGCATGTCTTCGTTCCGTGCGCAGGCGCCTCAGCTCCGAGGATGGAGCCTCCTCGCGCACCGGCACCCAGTCGGGCCTCCTGACCAGCCAGATTCGTCGCAAGCTCAACGCATGGGACTTTATCCAGGCCGCCATTGCCGATTCGGACGACATGGTCCCGAAGCCGACGAGCGAGGCGGTGGAAAAGCCCACTGCCCCGACCATGAGACCCTACGCTTTTACGCCTCCCAAGCCCTCATCCACGACCATCGAGTTGCCCATGCGCGAGCTGCCAACCAGCGAGCTCACGGCAGCGCCCACCAAACAGACGAAGCCGCCGAAGCCGCGGCACCAAGTGACGATGCTGGGCTCCGCCTCCATCGGCGCCGAGAGAAAGACGGGGATGCCGGAGGACCCCTTCAATATCCCCGAACGCTATCGCCTCGACCGGGAGGTCGGACGTGGCGGCATGGGCATGGTCTACCAGGCGCACGACCTGTTGCTCGACCGTCCGGTTGGGCTCAAGGTGCTCCATTCCTTCGGATCGACCGGCGATTCGCTTCGGCAGTTCATGCTGGAGGCGCGCGCAATCGCCCGCCTCAACCACCAGAACGTGGTGCGCGTCTTCGACATGGGCGTGATGGACCTCCAGCACTACATCGCGATGGAGCTTGTCACGGGCGGCGACCTGCGCAGTCACATCACGAAGGCGGGCCGATTGTCGTGCCGCGACGCACTCAAGTACCTCGTCCAGATTGCCGAAGGTCTTGGGGCCGCTCATCGCGCAGGCATCGTGCACCGCGACATCAAGCCGGGTAACGTGCTCCTGACCGACGACCTGAATGTACGCATCGTGGACTTTGGGCTGGCCAAGCTGGAAACCCCGGGCGACGGCGATGAGCCGACCATGTTCCGGTTCGCCGGAACCCCCGGTTTCATGGCCCCGGAGCAGATTCGTGGCGAGTCGGCGGGACCTCCCGCCGACATCTATGCGCTGGGCATCACCCTATTTCAAATGCTGGTGGGATCGGCGCCGCACAGGGCCATGAAACTGACCTCGGCCGAGCAGGCCGTGGAGATGACGATGGCTGGAAAGCTTCCTCCGCTCCCGGAGTTCTGCCCCGGAGTTCCACCCGCCATCGAGCAGCTCTATCGCTACTGTACGGCAACCGATGTGGCGGAGCGATTCCAGCAGGTGGACGACTTCCTCCCCAGCGCGCGCAAGTGGATGGAGGCGCTCTGACATCACCGATGTGGACCTTGAGGAAGTGGAAGCGCCCTGCATGTGATGGGCACCTCGGCCTTCAGACGCCCGAAGGGCGGACCTCTTTCGATTAGCCCAGGGCAAGGCCTCAAGGCCGCAGCCCTGGGATCCGCGGCGTGCGGCGATTCGGCCCCGCAAGGGGTCGTCCTACATCCCGCCGGGCGAACAGGAGCACGCCTTCGGCGCGCGGTTCCCGATTCGACCGGTTCCCGGCGCTACGGCCTAGAGGCCTTGCGACCGGGCTAATGGTGAGAGGTTCGCCCTTCGGGCGCGAAAGTTGGTTTCTGTACTCGGGGGACCGCAGTGGAGGAAAAGCGGGGGAAGCGTTTGCCAAACATATAGATTGATAGACATCTATACTTATATACGGCCCGCCGGGACTCCCCGACGGGCCGTGTGATTGTTGGGCCTCTACTTGGTCTCGTGCAACTCGCGATAGCGCTGCATCAGGTCGATCATCTCCGCCCGCTCCTCGCTGTGGGGGCCTCCCTTGGCCACATCGGCCAAGTCGATCATGCTCTGCATGTCCGCCACTCCCCGTTGCTCGCTCTCGCGGAGCGTCAGCGCGAAGTTCGCCACGGTTGCCGCCCAGATGAAGTCGTCGCTGCAAACCTCCAGCTTCGCGACGCGATCCTTCACGGGAACTTCCTGCAGGCGACTCACGTCTCCGTCCAGCGGCTTGTGGCGGAGCTTCACCGTGAGGAGCTCGTCGCTTCCGCTGCCGGTGGCGCGATTCTGGTACTTGAGCGGATCGACGGGGACCGGGTTCACGTCGCTGTCGAGCCCCACAGGAACAACCTCATAGAGCGCCGTCACCGCGTGCCCCGCGCCGATTTCACCGGCGTCCTTCTTGTCGTCGTTAAAGTCCTCGGCGGCGAGGAGCCGATTCTCGTACCCCACAAGGCGGTACGACGCGACGCGCTCGGGATTGAACTCGACCTGGATCTTCACATCGCGCGCCACCGTCATCAGCGTGCCGGCCGCGTTCGCCACCAACGCGCGGCGCGCTTCCTCCAGCGTGTCGATGTAGGCGTAGTTCCCGTTCCCCTTGTTGGTGATTTGCTCGAGCATTGCATCGTTGTAATTCCCCATACCAAAGCCGAGCACGCTGAGGAAGACGCCCGACTTGGCCTGATCCTCGACGAGGCGAACCAGCCCGCCGTCGTTGCTCACGCCGACGTTGAAGTCGCCGTCCGTGCACAGGAAGACGCGGTTGATGCCCCCTTCGATGAAGTTCTCGCGCGCCGCATCGTAGGCCAGTTGGATTCCCGCGGCGCCGTTGGTGGATCCACCTGCCTGCAACACGTCCAGCGCGGTCTTGATCTCGGCGTGATAGGAACCGGGCGTGGGCGGGAGCGCCATGCCGCTGGCGCCCGCATAGACAGCGATGGTGACGGTGTCGCGGGCATCAAGCTGATCGACCAGAAGCGCCAACGACTGCTTGAGCAGCGGCAGCTTGTTCTCGGCGTTCATGGAGCCGGAGACATCGAGGAGGAAGACGAGGTTCGCCGGTGGGCGTTGGTCGAGTGTCACGTCGCGCGCCTTCAGCCCGATGCGCACGAGACGATGCTCCACATCCCAGGGGCACTGGCCCACCTCGGTGGAGATGGAGAAGGGATCACTGCCGGTGGGTTCGGGGTAGTCGTACTTGAAGTAGTTGACCAGTTCCTCGGTGCGCACCGCGTCGGCGGGAGGGAGCTGGCCATTCATCAGGAACCGGCGGACGTTGGAGTAGGAAGCCGTGTCGACGTCGATGGAGAACGTGGAGAGGGGCTGGGCCTGGGGCGTGTGGAAGCGATTGTCGTCGAGCGCCTGATAGCGCTCCGAATCATTTGCCATCGGGTCGCCAGCTTCGGGCTTGATGCGCCAGACATCCCCAGAGGAAACGCTCGCGCCGGCGGCCATGGAGCTGTCGAAGTACATGTGGAGATTCTCCCCCTCGCGCGTGCGGGCTGGGGCGGAGGCTACGACATCGACCTTCGTCGCGACCGCGGCCTTCTTCTCGGTGGAGGCGAGCGGCGTGTTCGCTGCCGAGCGGCGGCTCTCAATAGCGGGGAGTGGTGACGAAGTGGATGGGGCCATTAGCCCGAGTTGGCGCGATGACCCGCTAGAGGGACTGGCAGCGCCACTCTGTACGACGGTAATATCGGCTGGCGTGGCCACGACGTTGGCTCCCGCCACGGGCTTGCGCTTCAACCACTCGGCAGCGCGCTCCTTCGAGGGGAAGTCGAAGGACGAGAGCACGAGCCACTTCCCCTGGGACTCGACGACGGCAATCAGGCGAAGGCCCTGCTTCTCGGCCAGCTTCTTCGCATGGGCTTCGGCGGCGTCCTTGGAGGAGAAGCTGCCGAAGAGGATGCGGTGCGGAGCCTTGGCTGGGACGTTGACAGAAGCGTCCTGTGCGATGGCGCGGATCGGCAGGTGAGCGGAGAGGCCGGTGGCGAGGGCGGTGATGGCGATGAATGCGAGTGAACTGCGAGTCTTCATCTGAGGGTCTCCTGCAGGTTGGTTGAAGCACCGTTCTGTCTGTCCGACACTGAGACCCTCCCCCGTGTTCCCGAGATTGTTGTACAAAAGAAAATTCGCCGGAAGCGCAAGGCTCCCGGCGAATGAGAATGAGGCTGGAGGATGTGGGGTTACTTCGCGACGGAACGGGCTTCCTCTTCGGCGACGCGCTCGATGAAGGAGCTCTGGAGGCCACCGGCGCCGCGGTTCATGGCGACGACGCCGCTGCGGCTGATCTCGCTGATGCCGAAGGGCTGGAGGAAGAGGATGAAGTTGTCGAGCTTCTCCGGCGCGCCGATGAGCTGGAACGTGAGCGAGCCGAGCGTGTAGTCGAGCGCCTCGGCCTTGAAGAGCGTGGCGATGTTGAGCAGCTCGACGCGGGACTTCTCATCGCAGCCGACCTTGATGAGCATGAGTTCGCGGGCGATGAACCCGTTGCCCTCGCTGAGGTCCTGGACGGCGACCACTTCGACGAGCTTGTTGAGCTGCTTGCGCACCTGGTCGATGATGGTGCGGTTGCCCTTCACGACGATGGTCATGCGGGACATGGTCTCGTCATGGGTGGGGCCAACCGTGAGAGAGTCGATGTTGAAGCTGCGGGCGGCGAACAGACCGGCAATGCGGGCCAGGACGCCGGCCTCGTTCTCGACGAGGATGCTCATCACGTGGGTTTCTTCGGTGGTCATCGGTGCGGTCGGCATGGCCGGTGATTCTCCTTGGGTCAAGAGTGTTGGTGTCAGGTTGCTGGCGCTCTGGCGGGCAAAAAAAAACCGCCGGTACCCGGCGGCGCTCTGCAATCTTTCCAGTCGGAATGGATGCAACCCGCCACCGCTGCTCTCAGGTGAGAGCTACGAGTACCTCAACGGCTACGGCGGCTGCAAACGTCATGGCGACACTTCCTCGACAGTGGCGGGATCACAACCACGCAGGGACGGGCACGTCAACGGAAAACGGCGGGAGTAGGAGAGGGTTCTCGGGACGAAGGATCAGAGGAACGGAATCGCCCTGAAGTGAGGGATGGCTGTGTTCCGCACCATTCACTCCTCTGTCTCTGCGGGTACAAGGACCCAGACGCGCTTGAGTGGTAGTTCGGCCTGAACCTCGGCCGGAAGTCGTTCATAAGTGCGATATATCGCCTCAACAAGGTCGCGGCTGTCCCAGAGTCGCACTGTGAAGTGACTCTGGCGGGCCTCCGCGAGCACGGCCTTGTTGAATCCTCCCCAACAGACGAGGAGCCCCTGCTCGGCCTTGAAGGATTGCATGGTGCCTTGCAGGGACCGGTAGACATTAACGTCGGCAGCGCTGGGCTGTGACTTCACCTGAACACAAAGCCGAGGCGCGTCCAGCCCGAGCGACCCCCGCCCCGCGAGAATATCGACCCCGCCGTCCGCTCCTGGGGGAGAGTTCTTGGTCACCCAACCATCCGCACGCAACACAGCCTCCACCAATAGCGAAAGAGGGTGTCCTGCGAAACGCGCCTGAATATGGGCGACAATCTGATCGTGGGCATGTTGGACGAGGTCCGGAGCACCCTCGGGGTCCAGATCGACAGGATCAGCCATGGGCTTTCGACTCTTGCCGGGCGCGACCACGAGCGGGCCCGGGTCCGACTTACCGGAAAGAACGATGGCAACACGTCGCTCTGCGTCGTTGCGGGACACCTGACACACCGTCATGAAGGCACCGAACGAGTAGAGGAGATCCTGCTCAAAGGCGGTACGCGGAACGTCGGGTCGAATCCAATCAACGGGGCGGACATGGCGGAACCGGTTCCCAATCTTGCGATACTCGTAGGGGCCCTTGATTCGGCCGAGTGCAATTTGCGAAGTCCGCTTGCGCGGGAGGACAACAATGTCCCCCACCTTCATCGAGATGGCGAACGCCCAGAGCTGACCGGCCTTGTTGCCGACTGCGCGCGGCTTCGCATCCACCCAATCCTTCTCGACAATCTTGGAGATATCGTCGTAGTCCTTGGCTGCCTCGAGAGAGGGGACTTCCAGAAAGCCGATCACAGCGAGGCCGCTCTCGAGAGCAAGTTCTTCATCCTCACCGCTCCCACCGGCTCGGGTCAGGAAGACTCTGGCGTTTTCAGTGGTCATGGGTGCTCTCCACAGGTATTTGTCTATGTTGCTTGGGGTAGCCGCCCCGGTATCAGAATGTCGACACGGATTTGCGTCGATGTCGAAACTCCGAAGAGGCCGAATCCGGCTGTGAGGACCGGACCCGGCTGCAAGGCAACGAACGTCCTGTAAGCCAACGACTTGGCCCTCAAATCGCTGCGTCGCCCTCCCGTTTCCCTTGCACGGCCCTCGGGCTTGACGGACGCTTGAAGGCTCAATCGTCGGACGGTGCGCCTATGACATCACACGCGGAAAAACTTCCCATCCTCCCGGCGGCTTCTGGCAGCGAAAAGGCCGTCGTGGAATCCAGTCAGGGTGCCTCGATCCTTTCCCGGATCACCAGCCCCGCGCAGGTGCGCGAGCTTGATCTGGAACAACTTAAGCAGCTTGCCGCCGAGGTTCGTCAGCGGATCATCACGGTGATCGCGGAGAAGGGCGGGCACTTCGGAGCACCGCTCGGTGCCGTGGACCTGACGGTGGCGCTGTTGCACGTCCTCGATTCGCCGACCGACAAGGTGGTGTGGGACACGGGGCACCAGGCCTATGCGTGGAAGATCCTGACGGGGCGCAATGACCGCTTCGAGTCGATCCGTCAGTATCAAGGGCTTTCCGGGTTCCTGAAGCGGGACGAGTCAGAGCACGACGCCTTCGGCGCGGGGCACGCCTCGACGAGCATCGCGGCGGCTTACGGCCTAGCCGAGGGGCGCGCCCAGCAGGGGCGGAACAATCGCGTGGTGGCGGTGATCGGCGACGGCGCGATGACGGGCGGCATGGCCTATGAGGCGCTCAACAACGCGGGCCTTCGCCGGACGAACATGATGGTGATCCTCAACGACAACGAGATGTCGATCAGCGACAACGTCTGGGCCGTTCACAAGGGCCTCTCCAACCTGATCACCAGCAGTGGGTACAATCGCGTGAAGCAGGACGTGAAGTCGGTGCTCCGCACGATCATGGGGGAGCGCATCATCCACGCGGCGCACAACCTGGAGGAGGCGGTGAAGGGCCTTCTGGTGCCGGGCCTGTTTTTCGAGGAACTGGGCTTCCGCTACATCGGCCCGGTGGATGGTCACAACCTGGACGAGCTGGTGCCGATCCTCAAGCGCGCCGCCGAGTTGGAGGGCCCCATTTGCCTTCACGTGGTGACGCGGAAGGGAAAGGGGCTGACCTATGCCGAGGCAGACCCGATCACCTATCACGCTGCCACGGCGAATATGAAGATCGAGACGGGCGAGATGGCGAAGTCGAGCGCGCCGCCCGCCTATACGAAGGTTTTTGGCAAGACGCTGGTCGAGTTGGCGCGCGAGAATCCGCGCGTGGTGGCAATCACCGCGGCCATGCCCGGCGGCACCGGCACCGACCAATTCCAGAAGGCCTTCCCGTCGCGATTCTACGACGTGGGTATTGCCGAGGAATGCGCCGTGACGATGGCGGCCGGTATGGCGGCCGAGGGACTTGTCCCCGTCTGCGCCATCTACTCGACGTTCCTCCAGCGCGCCTTTGACCAGATCATCCACGACGTGGCGCTCCAGCACCTGCCCGTTCGTTTTGTGCTGGATCGTGCGGGGCTGGTCGGAGCGGACGGACCCACGCACCATGGCACCTTCGATCTTTCCTACCTGCGCATGATTCCGGAGCTGGTGCTCATGGCACCGCGCGACGAGCAGGAGCTGCGTCGCATGACGCGCACGCTGGTCGAGTACAACGCGGGGCCGTCCGCGGTGCGCTATCCGCGCGGCAATTGCTCGGGGCGCATCGACCTGGACGGGATGGATTATCCGGCGCTGGAAATCGGGCGTGGCGAGTTCATCCAGAAGGGCCGTCGCGTGGCCCTCATCGGCATCGGCAACATGACCCAGCACTGGATCGAGGCGGCCCCGGACATCGAGGCGGCGCTCGGTCACGAAATCACCGTCTTCGACGCGCGCTTCGTTCGTCCGCTGGACCGCGAGGCGTTGCTTTCCATCGCCGCCGATCACGAGTTCCTCTTCACGGCGGAGGACAACACGATCCGTGGTGGCTTCGGCAGCGCGGTGAACGAGCTGCTCAACGAGGAAGGTGCCCCGCGCCTTGCCACGGTATATGGCCTCCCCGACCGCTTTGTGGATCACGGCACGCCGAAGGAACTGTACGGCGAGCTGGGACTTCTCCCGGCCCAACTGGCCGAGCGCGTCATCCGGAAGGTCCAAGGCTGATCGACGGATGCTTCGCGAATTTCTGAAGTCCAAGCTGCATCAGGCGCGCGTCACCGAGGCGAACCTGCACTACGTCGGCAGCATCACCATCGACCTGGACCTGATGGAAGCGGTGGATCTGCTTCCCAACGAGAAGATCCTGATCGTGAACAACAACAACGGCGCGCGCTTCGAGACCTACGTCATCGAAGGGGAGCGCGGCAGCGGCGTGATCTGCCTGAACGGAGCGGCGGCGCGTCTTGCGCAACCCGGCGACGTGGTGATCATCATGAGCTTTGCGTTGCTCAACGATGCCGAGGTCCGGGACCACCAGCCGAAGGTCGCGGTGCTCGACAGCGAAAACCGCATCGCCGAGATCCTCTATCAGGAACGGGAGCGCCAGCTCCTTCGCTGATTCGACGCCTACTCCGGCAGCAGGTGACCGTGCTCGCTGGAACCCATCTCCATCCCGGCGGGGAAATACTCCTTCCAACGCTTCGTGACGCGGTCCGCCACGGCGGGGTCGCAGGCAACGATGCCCGGGTACCAGGGTTTGAGGCGCGCGTCGATCACGAGGGGCCCCGTGTAGGCCACATGGGAGCGGATCACGCGGGTCTGGGCCGCGTGGAGATCCGCGGCGGGCTCGAAGCGGGTAAAGACCGTCCAGAGGAAGTTGGGCTCGGAGGCACACGCATGGTCCGGGTCGTCGGCAAGGATCACCAGCGGCCAACCTTCGAAGGCACCAGAACGGGCCAAGGCGGAGGGGTACTCGGGATCGTCGCTGTAACTTGGGCCGCTCACCACGACGCAGCCCTTGGCGAAGACACGAGCCTTGCGCACGCCCGAGGGGACGGGGCCGCTGAACTCGCCGGGAAGCTCGCGGATGGCGGGGCCGAGGCCCACGATCACGCCCTTGCTCCCCTTGTTCACCTCGGGACCCGTGTAGTCGAGCGTATCCATCGACAGGTTGCTGAAGACGTATAGATCGGTCTCCCAGTTCACGCGCGCGAGCAGGTGCTCCAGCACGTCGCGGAACCGGCGAAGGTCCATCATGGTGTCGGTGAGCAGCAGGAACTTGGTGAGGGAGAGCTGGCCCTCGCCAAGGATGCGGAAGGCGCTTTGCAGGGCCTCGCGCGGGTAGCGATCCTTGACGACCGCGGCGGCGAGTGAGTGGAAGCCGGTCTCGCCGTAGCTCCACAGGGACTTGACCGACGGCATGACGAGCGGGAACAGGGGGCTGAGCAGTTCCTGCAGGTAATCGCCGATGAAGAAGTCCTCCTGGCGAGGCTTGCCGACGACGGTGGCAGGATAGATCGCGTCGCGACGGTGGCAGACGGCGTGGCACTTGAAGACCGGGTAGCCGTGCTTGAGCGAGTAGTAACCGTAGTGGTCGCCGAACGGACCCTCGGGGCGCCGTTCGTGCGGGGGGACCTCGCCGACGAGCGCGAACTCCGCTTCGGCGATCAGCGAATGGGGACCGACGGGATTCTTCGCGAGGGGGAGTTTCTCGCCCAGTAGCAGCGAGGCGAGCAGCATCTCCGGGACATCCTCGGGAAGCGGGGCGATGGCGGACAGGATCATCGCGGGAGGACCGCCGACAAAGATCGTCACGGGGAGGGGCTTGTTGGCCTTCTCCGCCTCGTGATAGTGGAAGCCGCCGCCCTTGCCGATCTGCCAGTGAATGCCCGTCTCGCGATCGTTATAGCGCTGGATGCGATACATGCCGAGGTTCGGCTTCCCGTTGTGCGGGTTCTCTGTATAGACAAGCGGGAGAGTGACGAAGTGGCCGCCGTCCTCGGGCCAGAGCTTCAGGAGGGGAATGGTGGTCAACTTGGGATCGCGCTCGACGACCTCGAGTACCGGCCCCGTGCCACGACGCTTGAAACCGATGCCGAGGGCCTGTGTGAAGAGGTGACGGAAATGCCAGAGCTTGGCGGGTGTCGGCGGGAGCGCCTCCATCGCGAAGCGGGCCGCATCGGCGACGAACTTCTGGGGTCGCTTGCCGAAGGCGCGTTCGGTGCGCCGCAGCGTCCCGAAAAGGTTGGTCACGACGGGGAACGGGCTCCCCTCGACATTCTCGAAAAGGATGGCCGGGCCACCCGCCGCCACGACGCGGCGATGGATCTCGGGGATCTCCTGGTCGGTGGAAACCGGTGCCTTGATACGAACCAGTTCCCGGTCCCCATCAAGGATCTGGAGGAACTGGCGAAGATTGCGGACGGGGGAATCGCTCATGTGAAGCCTTCAAGCAAAGCCCGGGCCGTCCATCATGCCTCCAGGACGGTGCGGCGTATATACAGCTCGATCAGGATGAGGGCCAGGAGGACGGCGGTGAGGAACACGGCGCCGCCGCTGGCGATGACGCCGCGCAGGGGCGAGGTCCGCGACTCGGGAAGGATCGGCTTGGCGAGGATGCCGAGGTCGCCGGAGACCTCCGGGTTGAGCGGGTCGGGGATCAGCGTGGCGTCGGCGGTCGTGGTGGTGAGGATCTGGCGCATCTGGCCGGCCTTCTCGCGCACGACAAGCAGGTCGCGACGGACGCCTTCCAGCTGGTTGCGCACCGCGGCGCGGTCCTTGTTGACCATCTCGATTTCGCCGTTGGTCTGGCGGATCATCTCGTTGACGCGCTCAAGACGGGTGCGGAGCGCAGGTGTCTTGTCGCTGTTGGCGCCGGCCAGTTCCAGCTCAAGACGGGCCTTCTCGCCGAAGAGTCCGCCAGGCATGACTTCCGCCTCGGAAGGGGCGTTCATCGTGGGGGTGGCGCTGCCGGACAGGAGCGTCTGGCGCGAGGCGTAGAGCGCGTCGAGTTCGTCTCGGCGGAGTTCCAGGTCGGTCTGCTTGGCGGCAAGCTCGGCGGCCTGCGCGGAGAATGCATCGAACTTCTCCCCCGCCGTCTTCTGAATGGCGAGGGCTTCCCGCGAACGAAGCTGGCCGAAGCGCTCGACAGAGAGGTTGGTCCATTCCTCGGCAAGGAACAGGGCGATCTCCGGTGTTTTTCCGCGTGTGGTCAGGATCACGGCCGGCGAGTAGGAGGACTGCACCGTGGTGTCGCGGGTGATGATGGTCTTCACCTTGAAGCTGCCCTTGATCTTCTCGAAGTTACCTTGGGGGTAGTCGGGGAATTTGGCGCGGGCCGCCTTGACCACATCGAGCAGGATCTCGTCCGAAGAGAGCATGTCGGGGATGGAAGGGGCGTCGACTTTTTCGAGACGAGGACCGTCGCGCAGGGACGAGGGCACGTTGCGGATCAGGAGCGTGGAGCTGGTCTCGAAGACCTCTCCCATGAAGTAAATCGTATATGCGTAAGTCAGGACGAAGAAGATGCCGGGGGCCAGGAGGAGAAGGTAACGGCGCGACCACAGATGGCGGACAATGTCCGTTGAGGTGACGCTGGGCTGATCTTCGTTCGACATGAGGGACGGCTCTCCAAGGATTCGCTTTGGCCACGGTCTAGGGGGGCGGCGAAGGGCGTCAAGGAGTTGTCTCCTCGCCGCAAGTGCCTCGTCCGCAGATTAGGTGCATGAGAGCGTGGGGATCGGGGCGGCGCCCCCCGCTGCGTCGCCGCGAATCTCGTCGTCCATTATTCGCCCTCGCGGCGATCCTTCATTTTCGCAGCGTTGATCCGGGTGTGGTACTCCCGGCGGCGCTGGAGGTACTCCTCCTCGGTGAGGCCAAGGTCGACGATGACGTTGGGATCATCCTTCGTTGCCTCGAAGATCTTCTCCAGGAAGGGAATGCACCAACCACAGCCAGTCCCGGCTCCGAAGCACTCGGAGAGTTGGGACGTGACGCGGGGGCGTCGCTGGCGGATGAAGGCCTGAATCTTGTGGAGGGGGACGTGAAAGCAGACGCAGACGTTCGAGGGCCGGGGCGCCAGCTTGACTGGCGGGCGCTCGGGCAGCTCGTCGCTCAACGAAGGTACTTCCGCGCCTCTTCGAGGTCGGCTTCCACGTCGGGCTGATCCTCGTCGAGCTTTAGCGAGGCTTCCCATGCCTTGACCGCCTCGCGGTGATCATCGCGCAGCATGTGGGCGGCCCCGAGGAGGTTAAGCGCCTCAATGTACTCAGAGTCCATGGCGAGGGCCTCGTCGAGTGTGGCGAGGACTTCCTCGTGGAGGACGGCCGCTTCGGCGCTGGAATCCCAGGCGCCGCCGGAGAGCACCTCCTCGCACAGGAGGCGGAAGGTGGCGTGTGCCTTGTAGAAATAGACCACGGGCTCGTCGGCGAAGCGATCAATGACGCGGCGCCAGAGGCGCACGGCTTTGCGGAATTCGCCCCGGTCACAAAGTTCTTCTGATTCCTCGACGAGCGCGGCGATTTCCTCGAGGACTTCGTCACTCGAGGTTTCCTCGGCTTCTTCTTCAGATTCGTCCTCGTCGTCCTCTTCGGCGTCCGACTCGAATCCGTCCTCCTCCCAGTGTTCTTCCTGCTGCTCGTCGTCTTCTTCGTAGCGTGGCATGATTGTTCAGGGCTTCCTTGTGCGGTTCGGAAGGGGAATGCGGACTGCGGAGTATGAAGGGTTACTGCTTGGACGGTCCGCGGAGGGTACCGTCCTCGTTCAGGATGTCGTAGGGGGTCAGATCGTAGTCGGTGACGACGATGTTGGCCCCGCGGACAGTCTGGGTTGGGACGTTGTCGGGCGCATAGAGTTCATAGCGAACGCCGGCGATGACGGTAACTTCGCCTTCGTAACGCCGGTTCCACTCACGGACGTACTCCATGACGGCGTCGAGCTGGCTGCCTCGCCATTCCTGATAGGAGCGACGGGCGCTTTCGCGCGAATCGAGCTGGTCGAGCAGGTCGCTGACGAACTTTGTCTGGAAGGCCTCGTAGTTGCGGAGGGCTTCCAAATACTGGTTGTAGGTAACCTTGGTCTGTTCGTCCATCTGCTTGGGATCGAACACGACCTTGCCCTGACTGCCTGGGCGGGTGTCGGCGAGGGGGTTGAAGTCCGCCAGTTGATCGTCGAGGGAGCGGTTTTCGTTGTAGATATTGTCGGGGCGTTGCGGACGTGCGCCGCCGCCATCCTTGCCACCACCGGCGTCATCAGCGAATCCGGCACCGCCGCCAGCAGCCGCCTCTGTTCCGCCGTCGGTCGCGTCGCCGGGGAAGCTGATGTTCACGCTCTCGGCATCAAACTCGGCGCCAACCAGCACGATGGTTTCACAGTACTTGCGCCAAAGTTGCACCTGATACGCGTAGGCGTTCCATTGGACCCAATCGTCGAGATTATCGAGGCCAGCCTGGTAGCCGGGGAGTTCGCCACGGGTTCCGAGGTCTCGATAGAAATCAGTGATGGTGCGGTCGAAGGCCTCCGCCTCTTCGCGGGTCATGCTCTTGCGAACGACGGTACGAATGCCGTCGGCGCGGCGCGCTTCCATGAAGCGGAACTGGAAGAGCTTGGCGACGCCGCCACCCTCACTGTTGGCATCAGCAGCAGGGGTGTCGCCGAGGGCGAAGGGGTTTGATGAGGTCGCTGCCGCGGGGGCGAGTCCGAAGGGATCACTCGGCATGGGAGAGCCGGAGGCCACATCGGGGGTTGCAGGCGCCGGGGCAGCGGAACCGAAAGGATTGTCGCCGGCGGGGGGTGGAGCACCGAACGGCATGTCACCGCCCGGGGGCGGGGCGGGGGCCGCGGCGAAGGGATCCGCCACAGCGGAGCCGCCGCCAAAGCTGGGTGCGAATGGGTCGGGAGAGGCGGGCGGGGCCGCGGCAGGCGGTGCACCGAAAGGATCGGAACCGGGGCTGCTGGGGGCACCGCTAAAGGGATCGGCCACGGTACCTGCCGCGGGGGCGGGGGCGGCAGCAAACGGGTCCGCGGCTGCAGGTGGCGGAGCGTTGGAGGCAGAGAACGGGTCAGCAGGAGCGCCACCAGGGGCAGGGGCGGCGGAGAAAGGATCAGCAGCAGCGGGCGCTTCGTAGGGGTTGCCTGAAGCCAGGAACGGGTCGCTAGGAGCCGCCTCGGCGGCGGGCGCAAAAGGATCGGCCGCTTGTTGGGCGATCGCAGAAACGCTCCACCCAAGGGCGAGCGTCAATAGGCCGATCTGACGAGCGTTTCGTAGCATCCGGGTCCTCCCGCGGCAAATAGCTTTCCCAGCCTGTCGGTCGACTGTTTGACGCGGACGCCAAGATTCGCAAGCGGATTCTCCCCGCAATTACCACTCAACAGGGGCTGTTGCTGCCTGGGGGCCGATTCGCAGGCCGCGCTTCCAACGCTCCAGATTATCGGGGAAATCGGGTGATGTCGGCTCGCCGAAGGGAGCGTCCTTCCATGAAAAACTTTCGCATACAAATAGTCGGGCGCGGCGCGTGGCGATAAGCGCCGATTGGCCGTCGGCGGAAAAGCCACCACCCACAAGCGCGTCGTTGGGATCCTCGAGACGGAAGACGGTCATGATCTCGCGCCCCGATTCGGCAAGCCAGAGCTTGGCGGACTGATCCATGGATACGGTGAGTATACGGCTTCCGTCGCGGCTGAAGCTGGCGCACATGACGTTTAGTGCGTGACCCGTCAGCGTGGAGACCAACCGCCCGCTGTCGGAATCCCACACGCGGGCCGTTTCGTCGGACGAGGCACTGACGATGCGCTTCCCGTCGGGGGACCAGTTGACACCCACGACCGGTCGCTGGCGGTCGTGGGCTCTCTCCAGCAACCAGCGGGACTTGAGGTCGGAGGCGGTCACCAACTCGATGATTCCCTTCTGCCAACCAAGCACCAGACGGGTGCCGTCGGGGCTGAAGGCGAGGCTCCAGAGGGCGCCGCGGGGGGTGGCAGGGGTGATGGAAGCGGTCAAATTCCAAGTATCGGTGGTGTAGAGTTGGAGGCTGCCATCGACCAGACCTAGTGCGACCATGCTGCCGTCGGGCGAGACGGCGGCATTGAAGACACGGGCCTCGGCCAAAGGGGTAGGCTGGCCGGCGGGCTTGAGGGCGGTGACATGGGGAGCAGACCTGTCAGGGTCGAATTCAAGTCGCCAAGTTCCGTCTGGTGCGTAGATCGAGTAATAGCCGTCGACCAAGTAGTGTTCCTGGCCGTGCGAGAGCAGGTGGCGGCCGCCGTCGGCCTGCCAGACCAGGTCGTGCTCGAGCCAAATGCTGCTGCGATCGAAAGGATAGCTGACCGTGCGCAGGCGATCAGGAACGGTGTTCAGGTCGAAATCGGGAGGAGGAGTGATGATCTCGGCCGGGCCCAGGTTGCGAGAACCCCAGAGCCGAACTTCATTGTAGGAAGTGCTAACCAGGAGGGATCCGTCGGGAGAGTAGGCCAGCTTGTCCATTTGCTTGGGGCCTTGCTGGCTGGCGATGTGGCGACCGGTTTGACTGTCCCAAAGGTGCAGGACGCCGCTGGCCGTGGCGGTGGCGATGTTGATGCCGTCGGGCGAATAGACGGCGTGGCGAACAGCCTCCTGCGCGTCAGGGAGTTCAAACAGCATCGTGCCCGTTGCCACGTCAAAGACACGGGCCTTTTGGTCCGAGGCGGTGGTGACCAGGTGCCTTCCGTCGGGGCTGAAGCGGACTGAGTAGAGGGAGCCTTGATGCCCCTCGAAGCGACGGATCAGCGATCCGGTGGCCGAGTCAAGCAGCAGGCCGTCCCCAGCCCGCGACGTGACGGCGGCCACGAAGGAGCCATCGGGGGAGAAAACGGCATCGTAGGTGGGCTTATCGGGAGTGGTTCGCCATACGCGGCTCCCGTCGTCCACGTTCCAGCAGGTCACCGTATTGTCGGTTCCCGTAGTCACGAACCGTTTGCCGTCGGGCGAAAAACCGCCGCCGCGCATGGTGCGGAGCGACCCGATGGAGGGCGCCATCTCGACGGCGCGGACTGTTTCTCCTGTCCTGAAATCGACGAGGACGGCGCGACCATCAAAGGAGGTGACCAGAAGCAAGTCGCCCGTGGGATTGAACTCGATACACCAGGCAGCCTTCAGGCCCGTTTCAAGAACTCGCTCGAGGCGAAGCGTTTCGGTGTCCCAGATGCGCAGCCGGCCACCCAACCCACCGGTAACCAGCGCCTTGCCGTCGGGGCTCCAGGCGGAGTGGAACTGCGCCTCTCCCGCGGCGACGGTCCCGCGGAGGAGAACGGCGTCCTCCCGTGAGGTCTGGGCCAGCAGGTATCCCCATTCCCAGCCACGCAGCTGGAGGGGGATGCCGCGCTGGAGCATCTCCATGACCTTCTCAAAGCGTTGATCGCGGAGGTACGCGGCGGCGAAACCGATGCCGGAGTAATACTGCTCGATCTCGGCGCGTGCCCGGGACTCGCGGGCTTCCTTCTCGCTCTTGCGAGCGGCAGCTTCGCTGGTTTCTGCCTCCACGCGCCGACGCTCTGACTCCGTGCGCTGGTGGACAGCAACCAATCCGAAGACGGCACTGAGTATCGACAGAGCGACCACACCCGCCAGGGCGGCTTTGCGCTGACGGTTGCGCAGGCTGCGGTGCCGTTCAGCCTGCTGCACCTGGCCGAGAAGGACTTCGCGACCGTCGGCGGCATCGAGCAACTCCGCTTCGACGCGGGCAAGCATCAGGTCGCCGTTCCGAAGAGCTGCCTGGGCGTAGGAGCGACGAATCCGGGCCCGGAGGGGGCCGACGGCGGGGTTTTTCATCCAGAGGGCCTGGGCTTTGGCAAGTCGACTGAGGAGCCCGGCGAACTGTTCATAGTCTGCGGACCGTCCCTCGATGGCGGCGGCCACCTGGTCGGTAATCGCGGTGCTCTCGGCGCGGGAACTGGCTCCCGCGAGGTAGGCACGAAGCCCGTCCACAAACTGCGCGGCGGTCAATCGCTGGCTGGGTTCCGCGACACCGATGGTCCCATCGATGAGCGCCCGGAGATCGGATGGGAGGGGCCGATCGCCGATGGCTTGCTCGATCGGGGTCGAGTGTCCGGCGGCGACTCGGGCAAAGACCTCCCGGGCATTCGTTCCCGTGTGGGGAGGAGCACCGGTAAGCAACATGTATAGACAGGAACCCAGCAGGTAGCAATCGGTCCAGGGACCCAACCCACTGTTGGATCGGGATGCCTGCTCTGGGGCCATGAAGGCGGGGGTACCGGCGGGATTGGTCGCCCAGTCGATGGTCGCCGCCATGGGCGCGTCGGCCGGTCGCCATGCCAAGGGCAGCACCGAGGGATCGACGCTGACAGCCAATCCCCAATCCATGAGCAGCACCTCGCCGAAGTCGCCCACCATGACCTGCGAAGGTTTGATGTCGCGATGGACGATACCGCGGGAATGGGCGAAGCGGATGGCCTGGGCCACCTGGATCATGATGGGAATGTGTGCCGCCAGGAAATCCTCGGGGGAGAGCTTTCGAAAATCCTCGGTGATGAGGACATCCCAACCGGTGCCGATGGCGCGCTTCATGGCGATCACCGGTTTGCCCTGTGAATCTATCGCCAAGTCGTAGATTGGGATGATGTTGGGATGTTCGAGGAACGCCGCCGCATAGGCTTCCTGACGGAATGCCAGAAGCATCTCAAAGTCATCCCCCACCGAGCCTTGGGAGGTGCGGTCGTGCAGTCGCTTGATGGCGATCGTGCGGCCGAGGCTGACCTGCTCGGCCTCCCAGACGGTACCGAATCCTCCTTCTCCGATGATGCGAATCGGACGATAGAAGGCATCGGCGTTTTGCGCGGGCCCGCGGGAGAAGAAACCAGTGTCGGAGCTTGGCCGCGCCTGATCTGCACCGGGCTCCGTGTCGCGTGGGGCGTCGGGCTGCCGTGGCGCAGTCTCATACAGCGAGGCCGCCGGATCGGTGGGGGCACGGCGCGGGGCGAGCGTCACGGTCTCGGCATCGCGGAGGTCGTGGCGGGGGCGCTTCCCCTGCTCCTGCTGCTCCTTCTGGAGCTTCTTCTTTCTGACGAGTAGGGTCTGCTGGGCCCATTCCCGCTTCGCATCGTCCTCACTTCCGATCCCGGGGATCGAGGAGTCGAGCAGGCTTTGCAGTTTGTCCTTCACATAGTGATCACCGCGCTTCGCGGGACCAACGCCACGAATCGACGCAAGCGGGTCAGAGGGAAGATCGCTCGGATACTCGAAGCTGATTTCCTTGGGCTTCTTGGATTCGGGGGAGGATTCGCTCACGAAACTCTCGCCATTGGGGTGACCGGCCGGTTCACCCTGATTGGCTTGGCCAGTGGTTGCAAGCGGGACCGTTTATTCCAAAGCATTCACTCGCAATATTGGTGTATTGCCTAGGCCAATACGCCGGGTAGTTGCCACTCCTTGTCGAGCACCAGCTTCGGGTCTGTGCCGAGCCAGCGCTGCAGAACCTCGGCGTAGACGGCCCGGAAATCCTGGGTGTGCTTGAGATCGCCTTCGTCGAGGTCGGTGAGGCTGGCGGCGGTCCCGTGGATGCCCGGCTTGATCCCGGCGCCCAGCATGAACATGGGGCCTGCGGTGCCGTGGTCGGTGCCGCGACTGGCGTTCTCTTCCACACGCCGCCCGAATTCGGAGAAACAGAGGATCTGAACTCGGTCCGCCACGCCGATGGCCTTCAGGTCGGCGTTGAATGCCGCGGCGGCTTCGGTGAATTGCCGGAGCAGGTTGGCGTGCTGGTTCAGTTGATTAGAGTGCGTGTCGAACCCGGACATGGACGTATAGTAGATGCGGGTGGGGAGCCCGCCTGCGATCAGGGTGGCGACCGTGCGAAGCTGGGTGGAGAGGCGCGAGTTGGGGTACTCGACCGGCTTGCGGTTCGTCGCGGAGGCGCGAAGCACGCGGTCGGAGCTGGCCATGGCCGTGGCCGTCACATGACGAAGGAAGTCGATGGTGCGATGTTCGCCGTGATCTTCGGCCGTGTGATTCACCGCATTGAAGGCCTCACGCGTGGCGCGCCCCTGACCGGCCCAGCCGAAGTTCTTCGGCTCGTCGAAGCTCACGCCCATGCCGCGGGCGCTGGCGAAGGACTGGGGCATCTCCCGTCCGATGTTGACGCCCGCCAGCGGGTTGGGCGTCCCGGCGCAGGCGTTATCGAAGTAACGACCGATCCATCCCGTCTTGGAGTAACGATCGGCGTCGGTGCCCGTGTGCCAGATCTCCATCGAGCGGAAGTGGGAGCGGTTGGGGTTCGGATAGCCGACACCTTGGAGGATCGACAGCTCGCCCTTGTCGAAGAGATCCTTGAAGGCCGTCATGCCCCCGTTGAGCGCGACGTCGTCGCTCAGGCGGTGCATGTCCTTCTTCTCGACCGCGATGTTCTTTCGCAGGCGATAGTAGCTGTCGTCGCCGTGCGGGATGACGGCGTTGAGCCCGTCATTGCCGCCGCCGAGCTGGATCACCACCAGGATGCGGTCGTCCTTGAAGCCGGGTGTGATGCCCTTGGCCTGCTGGGCCATCACCGTCTCGGTGAGGAACGACGGCAGGGAAGCGGCGAGGCCCGCGACAGCCAGCGATTGAAGGAATCCGCGGCGCGAGAAGATCAGAGTATCGGGGAGCATGATCGGTGTCCTCTTGATGGATGGCTGGTCAGCAGAGCTGGTACTCGGCCATGGAGAGCGCGAGCTGGATGAAGGCGGGGCCGTTGTTGCGGATCGTGGTCTCGGTGAGCGGCTCGTCGAGCGAGCGCTCCGCCAGCACGGAGGCCAGCGTGCGGTATTGCTGCTCGTCGAGCGTCCGACCGAACAGGCGCGTCGAAAGGCCGAGGACCGCTTCCTTTACGGGACGCCCCTGGAAGGGTTGGAAGAGCGGCTCAAGTTGAACGAGGAGCTTCGACATGGCGGTGGAGGGCTTCTTGGGGGCCTTGGCGGCAGTCTTCTTTGCCGGGGAGGACTCGGCCCGTTTCTGACGGGCTTCTGCCAAGCGGCGTTGCAGGGCCTCGCGTCGCTCGGGGCCTGGCTTGCCCTGTTGCTGGAAGGCGGGTGCCATCATGGTGTCGCCGCCCGTCATCGAATCATCGCTCATCATCCCGCCGTCGCCGACCATGGAGTCGAGACGCGCTTCCGGTTCGATATTGGGGCGCCGACCGAGTGCCAGATAGACGGGGATGTTGTAGCGGGCGAGGGCCGTGTTGGAGTTGATCCAGGCGCGGTTGCCGTCCCAGCCCTTGACGTTCGGCGGATAGAAGAGGTCCTGGCCCAGAGCGCGCATCGCCAGCGTGAGCAGGGAACCACGCGGCGTGTCGACACCGAGGTGATCCTGCAGCGAGACGATGTACTGAGCCGGGGACTTGACGAGGCCCTGCATGGCCCGGTCGGAGTAGAACTCCTTCGAGAGGAAGATGGTCCGAAGCAGCGGCTTGAGTTCGTAGTCCCCCTCGCGGAAGAGCGCCGCCACCTCATCGATCAGCGCGTCATCGGGGTTCTCGTAGACCAGATACTCCCAAAGCTTGCGCGAAATGAAGTGGGCCGTGGCGGGCTGCTCCATGATGATGTTGATGACGTCCGCCCCGTCGAACTTTCCGGTGCGTCCCAGGAAAGTCTTCTCGCCAAAGTCGTGGTCCTTCTCAACGAAGGTAAAGTTGCCGTTGCGATGGGTGTAACCGGTGAAGGCGCGGGCGGCTTCCTTGATGTCCTCTTCTGTGTAGTTGCCGATCCCCATCGTGAAGAGCTCCATGAGCTCGCGGGCCCAGTTCTCGTTGGGGTGCCCCTTCTTGTTTCGATTGTTGTCTAGGTACTCGAGCATGGCCGGTGACTTGCCGACCTCGAAGACCAGGTCGCGAAAGTTGCCGGTGGCGGTGTCGCGAAAGACCTTGTTGAGCTGGTAGTTGAACTCGGGTTCCTTGACCTTCTCGGCGCTGACGGCAAAGTGTCCGTGCCAGAAGAGCGTCATCTTCTCCTGCAGCGGACGTGTGGTCTTGGCCATGCGCTCCAGCCACCAGGTCTTCATCTTCTCCACGTCTTCGCGCTGCTTGCGCTGAAGCTCTCGAAAGGCCATCTGCCGTTCCTCGGCAGGGGCGTCCTTGAGCTCGCGGCGGCGGGCGGCGATCACTTCCCGGTCGGTGAACCAGTCGGGCTCGGTGAAGGGATCCGGGTAGCCTTCGTAGTCCACCATGAGGGCAACAGCGGCACCGGCCCCCAGCGAGGAAAGCTTGTCGAGCGCCGAAACCGGCATGCCGAAACCGGCGCGATTGAGCAGATGTCTCGCCTGATCGCGGGTCCACGGGGACTTGGGATCGATCAACTCCAGCCGACGTGCCATGGTGACTTCTCCTAGAGAACAGGATGCTGCCTCCCTACTTCCAGCAAAGTCAGCGCCGTCACACTGCCTACAGGAAAAACTCAAGTAAACCAGTATTTCAGAGACAAACGCGCGTTACCTGCGTCGGCGGGGGTGTACCATATGGTGCGGTTCCGAACGACAGGGTAAACAATCCGTGCGCAGGTGATTCTTGCGCCCTTTCGCGGGCGAGACGCCCGCGCTACCTTGGGGTGAACCATCGGTGCACAGGTGAGTCTTGCGCCGCACCCTGCGGGGGGCTTCATCTGAGGCGGAACCATCACCTCCCCCCCTCAATGCGATACCACCATGTCGATGGACAAACTGAAGGAAGCCTACGGCGAGATCGCCGATCTGGTGAAAGCCGCCGCGGTCCTGGGCTGGGACCAGCAGACCTACATGCCACCGCGCGGCTTTGCCGCCCGTGGCCAGCAGCTCGCGACGCTGAGCGGCATCATCCACGAACGGATGACGGCGGACTCAATGGGTCGCCTGATCGCGGAGGCGAAGGCGGGCAAGCTTTCCGAGGACGACCGCCACTTCCTTCATGAGCTGGAGTTTCAGCGCGACCGGAGCGCGAAGCTGCCCGCCGCACTGGTGAAGGCCCTGGCCCTGCAGGAAAGCCGAAGCTTTGACGCCTGGCAGCGGGCCAAAGCCGCCAAGAACTTCAGCATCTTCGCGCCCGAGTTGAAGGAGATGGTACGCCTCCTCCGCGAGAAGGCGGCGTGCTTCGGCTATGAGGGGACGCCCTGGGACGCGCTGGCCCAGGATTATGAGCGCGGCACGTCGGCGGAATTGGTTCGGGCGTTCTTCGAGCCGCTTCGCGTGGCCACCGTTGATCTGCTCAAACGCATCGAGGCGGCGAAGCAGGTCGACGCCTCCTTTCTTGAGCAGAAGTGGGACGTCAACATTCAGCGCGAGTTCGCGATGCGCGTGCTACGCGACCTCGGCTACGACATGGCGCGCGGTCGCGTGGACCTGGCGCCGCATCCATTCTGCACGAGCTTTGGCCCCGGCGACGTGCGCATCACGACGCGCTTCTCGGCAGAGAACCTCTTCGACGGCCTCAGCAGCGTCATCCACGAGATGGGTCATGCGCTGTACGACATGGGCTTCCGCGAGGAGGACCATCGCACGCCGCTCGCCGAGGCACCGAGCCTCGGCATCCACGAGTCCCAGTCCCGCTTCTGGGAAATCCGCATCGCGCAGAGCCGACCGTTCTGGCAGCATTTCCTGCCGATCCTGAAGCAATACTTTCCGGGGCGTCTCGACGGCGTCGATGCGGAGCAGTTCTACCGCGCGGTCAACGTGGTGGAGCCGGGCTTCATCCGCGTCGAGTCGGACGAGGTCAGCTATAACCTCCACATCATCATCCGCTTCGAGTTGGAGGTGAAGATCCTTTCCGGCGAGTTGGAGGTGGACGACATCCCCGAGGCGTGGAACCGGGCCTACAAGGAGAACCTCGGGCTGACCGTGCCGAACGATGCGGTCGGTTGCCTTCAGGACGTGCACTGGGCCTACGGATCCTTCGGCTACTTCCCGAGCTACACCTTCGGCAACATCTTCAGTGCGCTGCTGGTGGACAAGATGGAGAAGGATCTCCCCCACCTTTGGTCGGATGTGGCCGACGGCCGCGTGGCCGCGGCGTTGGCGTGGCTTCATCGGCACATTCACCAGGTTGGCGCGCGTCGCGCCCCGATGGACCTGATCCGCGAGGCGACCGGGCAAGGTCCCTCGGCGGAGTCGCTGATTAGACATCTTCGCGCCAAGTATGGCGATCTATACGGACTGACATCATGAAGAGCATGACGGGATTTGGCAGCGGTCGCTCGGAGTCCGCGGCAGGGACGGTGACGGTGGAGCTGCGGAGCGTGAACAGCCGGTTCCTGGAAATCGGGCTGCGACTTCCCGGCGAATGGTCCGCGGAAGAGCCGCTCGTGCGCGGTGACCTGCAGAAGGCACTCCAGCGCGGCAAGGTCGCGATGCAGCTCCAGTTCACCCCCGCGCCCGGTGGCGGCCAGCAGGCGGTGATCAACGAAACCCTGCTGGCGCAGTTGGAATCGCTGGTGAAGTCGCGGGGACAGGAGCCGTCGATCCAAGGGCTCCTGACACTCCCCGGCGTGGTGGAGCTACGTCAGCCCGAGGGGCAGCAGGAGGCGCTACGCAACCAGTTGCGCGAGGCCCTTCGCGGAGCCATCCAAGGGCTGCTGGCAGAACGCGGCCGCGAGGGCGCGGTGTTGGCCGACGCGCTGCGAGAGCTGCGCGCGAAGATGCGCGAGCATCTGGACTTCATCGAGCAGGCGCGGCACGCGGTCGTTGAGAAGTACCGGGACAAGCTGTTCCAGCGCATCGAGGAACTGGTGGGGCCGCGCGGCGTGACGCTGGATGCCGGTCGCCTGGAGCAGGAAGTGGCGCTCTTCGCGGACAAGGCGGACCTGTCCGAGGAAGTGACGCGCCTGGCCGCGCACCTCGACCACTTGGGGACGATCCTCGATAGCAAGGAAGACAACGGTGTCGGTCGCCAGCTCGAATTCCTGAATCAGGAAATCCTCCGCGAGATCAACACGATCGGCAGCAAGTGCCGCGATTTGGATATCGCGCGCCGGGTGCTGGACCTGAAGAACCTGGCGGAGAGCCTGCGCGAGCAGGTCGCGAACATCGAATGAGCGACCTGCTGTACATCGTGTCGCTGCTGGCGATGATATGGGCGGTGAGCGACGTGTTACGGCTAATGCCCGCGGGCGTGGCGAGGAACCTGTGGCTCTTCGCCGTCATCGTGGTCCCGATCCTGGGGCCGCTCTACTGGTACTACATCCAGCATATCGAGGTGAAGCGGCGGCGCGTGGAGCGGGAACGGCGCTGATCAATCAGTCGCCCTTGTTGATCAGTTCGCCCTCGCGCTTGTCCATTTCCTCAATCTCGTGCAGCAGGTCCCGACGCTGTTCGGGCGTGAGCACCTTCACGGCGCTGCTGAGGTGTCCCAGCATGGGCTCGATCATGCGACGGGGAATGTCACCGTCCTCATCGAGCAGGCGGCGGCGCCCCTCCAGATCTTCGGGGGATTCGATCACGAAACGCAGGAGGCGGAGCCGACGGGCGCGCATCTCGTTGAGGGTGGGAATCGCGTCCTTGCGAGCCTGCGCGAAGATGACCTCGATTTCCTTTTCTTGTTCGCCGTTGAGATCGATCAGGTCAGCCAGCATGGAGGCTTCCGGGGGAAAGGGGGGGCCGCCGACAAAAGGGTCGCGATGCCCCCAGAGGGACAGGCCGCATGGTCCGAGGGCCATTCCGGTAATCAGGGCCACGTTCAGGCCGATGGAAAGCCAGAGGATGATCTCGCGCAGGGCGGGTTTCATGGGTCCTTCGCCTCCTGGGCCGCGAGCTGGGCGGCAAAGCTTTCGACCGGATCGATGGTGAAGCTGGTTAGGGAATCAATGAGGGCCACGCGCTCGCTGGCGGAGGTCGTTGCCGCTTGTTGATCGGTGGTGCTGGAATTGACGACCAACATGAAGGCAAGTCCCAGGACCAGCCCGAGCGCCGCGCCTCCGCTGCGCATGAGCCAGAGGACAACGGGCGAGGACGGGAGAACGTCGGTGCGTCCCTCTTGAGGAGTGACGGCCGCGGCGGCAATGACGCGGGCGGCGAAATGCGACGCCTCGGGCGCCGGATCCATGGCCGCGAATCCCCGACGAATCAGCTCATCTTCTTTCGCGTCGGGCTTCATGGCTGCTCCTTCCATAGCTTCCGGAGCTGGGTTCGGGCGCGCTGGAGCAGCGATTCGAACCCCTTCTCGGTCAGCTCCATCGCCTCGCCTGCCTCGCGGAGGGACAACTCCTCATCGTAGAAGAGAGCGATGGACAGGCGCTGGCGTGGAGGAAGTTGCTCGATGAGCAAGGCCATGCGGCGGTCCTCGGATTCTCTCTCAAGGCGCAGGCGGATCGAGGGGGAAAGGTCCGGCGGATCGTAGTCGTCCCGGAGCATACCGGGACGCTTCTTCCGAAGGAAGTCGATGCACTGACGGGAGAGCATGGTCGCCAGATATCCGCGGAGGCTGCCGCGGGGTTGCCATTTCGGAGCGTTGACCCAGAGCTTGAGAAAGACCTCCTGGGCGATGTCCTCGGCTTCGTCGGCGTCCCTGAGGATACGAGTGGCGAAGGTGCGGGCCCAGTGCTCGTGCTCGCGGACCAGAATGGCAAAGGCCTGCTGGTCTCCACCGCCAACGCGCTTCATGAGACTGGCTTCGTCCATGGCGAACGACTGTTCGCATCTGGGGGCAGCGGACAGCCAGACTGATTCGATGATCGTCGGGATGAGATTGGCCAGGGAGATTGTCATGATGATGGATCCTGCCTTGGGGGCGGTTCGAGCGGAGGGTATGATGAGGGCGGCACGGGCGGGAGGTCACCCGAAAAGGCCTTCGACGGTGTAACGGTGTCTTGGCGTTTGTTCCTTCGAGCGGGGAGGTGAGTTTTTTCTCTTGCTGGCTTGGGACAGCGGGGCCTTTACTCCCGCTCCCTTTCGGGCGGCGCCCTCGCGGTGCACCCGCAAGCCTGTCTTTCGACGGGAACCCCCAATCGAATCCAGGTCCATCCTGAACGCGTCAGCAAGGAGTGCATTCCGTGACCGAGTTGGCTGAAAAGAAGAAAAACCAGGGCGGCGACGGCTCGACCCTGCAGGCTGTCCTCGAGAAGAAGTCCGAGGTCATTGCCTACGAAGTCGTGGAAGAAGAGAAGATCCCTGGCTCGCGCGTGCGCTTCAAGCTGAAGCTGACCGAGGAGGCTATCGCCTCGCGCCTCGAGGAGACGATCAACGAGTTCAGCAAGTCGATCCGCCTGCCCGGCTTCCGCCCCGGCAAGGCCCCCAAGACGCTCGTTCGCCGCCAGTACGAGAACGCCGCGCGTGAGGAAACCCTCAAGCGCATGGTCGCCCGCCTGACCGAGCTCTTCACGGCGGACCGCAAGTACGAGACCCTGTCCCAGCCCTACCTGCTCGCCTGGACCAGCTCCCGCGAGGCCGGCTCGACCATCGAGCTCGCCATTGAGGTCCAGCCCGAGATCGTCATCAACGACGAGATCCTTGCCGACCTGAAGGCTGAGGCCCACCGCGTCGCCATCGACGAGGATTACGTCAACCAGTCCCTCGAGACCATGCGCGAGCGCGCTGCCACCTTCGAGCCGACGGAAGAAGCCTACCGCGCGAAGGACGGCATGCTGCTCAACTGCACCGTGACCTCCCCCGCCGGTGATGTCATCTCTGACCGTTGCGCCTCCGATTATTACACGGTGCGCATCGAGGAAGAGATGCCCGAGGCGGTTGCCGCTGCCCTCGTTGGCAAGAAGAAGGGCGACAAGGTTGAACTCGACGTGGTCGAGGACGTGGAAGGCGCTCCCGCCGGAACCGTTGAGACTGTCCACTACGCGGTGGAAGTGCTCGAGGTGAAGGCCCGCGTGCTCCCGACGCTCGACGACGAGTTCGCCAAGGACGTCAACGAAGCCCACCAGAGCCTCGAAGACCTGCGCAAGGCCACCCGTGAGGGTGCCAGCAGCAGCGAGGAAACCCGTCAGCGCGAGGAAGTGCTCGGCGGCATCCTGTCGGTGCTCCGCAGTCGCCTCGACTTCGACCTGCCCCGTGCCCTCGTGGAAAACACCACGCAGCAGTCGGTCATGGACACGGAGAAGCGCCTCAACCAGTACGGCATCTCGCTGCGCCAGATGGACGAATCCATCGTCCGCAGCTACGCCGCCCGCATGCGCGAACAGGCCAAGGTCAACGTCAAGAACGCGCTCATCCTGCGCGCCCTCAGCAAGCACCTGAACGTCACCCCGACGGAGGCCCAGATCGAGGAGTCCCTCGAGTCGCTCTCCAAGCGGACCGGACGCAAGGCCCTTGCGGTCCGCGCCCAGCTCGAGAAGAACAAGCAGTGGGATCAGTTCATTCAGGATCTCACCATGAAGCTCACGAACGACGCGCTCATCGCCAAGGCGGCGGTCAGCTACAAGGACGTCAGCTTCGCCGAGTTCTCCGTGATTCAGCGCAAGGCCCAGGAAGAACAGGCCGCGAACTTGCGTCTCGGATAACAAGAAGACACGCTGCGGGGCCGCTTGACGGCCCCGCAGCCATTTCCAACACAGAGGTTCGTCCGCCATGTCCTGGAAAAACCAGCTCCCCGCAGAATACTGGTCCGGATTGCTCCAAGGCGAAGAACGCGGCAGGGATCTTGGCCTCATTTCCTCCCGGTCACCGCGCCTCGACGAGGATGACGACGACCTCGGCTACTACATCATCCCGCACCCGATGGTCTACGAAGAGACGGAGCGCGGCTCGCAACGCTTCGACCTCTACTCGCGCCTCCTACGCGACCGCATCATTTTCATGGGCAGCGAGGTCAACGACCGCGTCGCCAACCTGATCACGGCTCAGCTCCTTTTCCTGGAAACGCAGGACCCGGACAAGGACGTGAACTTCTACATCAACTCGCCCGGTGGGTCGATCAGCGCCGGCATGGGTGTCTATGACACAATGCAGCTCGTGCGCTGCGACGTCGCGACGGTCTGCATTGGCCAGGCGGCCAGCATGGGGTCGTTCCTCCTTTGCGCCGGAGCCAAGGGCAAGCGCGGGTCGCTGCCCCATTCCCGCATCATGATCCATCAGCCCGCCATCGGCACCATCCGCGGGCAGGTGACGGACCTGAATATCCAGTACCAGGAAATGATGCGCGTGCGCGAGATGGTCTATGGGACCATCGCCAAGCATTGCGGTCGTCCCTTCGAGCAAGTTGCCGAGGCCTGTTACCGCGACAACTTCATGTCCCCCGCCCAGGCGCGTGACTTTGGCCTGATCGACAACATCATCGAGCGCCAGCCGGGCGTCACCTCGCCCGCCGCCTGACCGCTCCCCTACTTATCCCACAAGGCTGATCCTTCATGATTATCCCCTCGATTGACCTGATGGACGGCCAGGCCGTTCAGCTTGTCGGCGGCAAGGCCGAGTCCCGCCGTGACGACCGTACCTATGGCGACCCGATTCCCTTGGCGAAGAAGTTCCGCCTGGCGGGCGAGATTGCCGTCATCGACCTGGATGCGGCCCTCGGCAAGGGCTCCAACATGGAGACCATCAAGAAGCTACTCCCCATTGCCCGCTGTCGCGTGGGCGGTGGCATTCGCTCCCTTGAGAAGGCCATCGAGTGGCTCGACGCCGGTGCGCATCGCATCATCCTCGGAACCGCCGCCAAGCCGGAGATCCTCCGCGAACTCCCTCGCGCCCGCGTGATTGCCGCCCTTGATGCCAACGACGGCGATGTGGTGGTGGAGGGCTGGACCAAGAAGACCGGTGCGTCGATTGTCGACCGCATCCACGAGTTGCGCGACTACGTCGGCGGGTTTCTGGTGACCTTCGTCGAGCGTGAAGGCCGCATGGGCGGCACCAACATGGACCGCGTCGCGGAGATCGTCGCCGCCGCGGGCAAGCACTGCCGCGTGACCATCGCGGGCGGTGTGACCACCGCCGCCGAAATCGCCCAGCTTGATCGAAGCGGCGCCGATGCGCAGGTCGGCATGGCCATCTATACGGGGCAGCTTGACTTCGGCGACGCCATCAGCGCCCCGTTCATCACCGATCGTCCCGACGGCCTTTTCTCGACGGTGGTTTGCGACGAGGCCGGTCGGTCGCTCGGACTTGCCTACAGCTCGCACGAGAGCCTTCGCGAAGCAGTGCGCCGCGGCGTTGGTGTCTACCAGTCGCGCAAGCGCGGCCTTTGGGTGAAGGGCGAGTCGAGCGGCAACATGCAGGAACTCTTGGAAATCACGCCAGACTGCGATCGCGACGCGATTCGCTTCACGGTGCGCCAGAAGGGTGGCGGTTATTGCCACCTGCCGCAGTGGACCTGCTTTGGCGACGACCGGGGCCTGAGCCGCCTGGAGCGCCTTCTCGAAGCGCGTCGCCACGACGCGCCTGCGGGCTCTTACACGGCGCGCCTCTTCAACGACAAGGAACTGCTCGGCAAGAAGCTGGTCGAGGAAG
The DNA here is from genome assembly GCA_016125005.1 of bacterium. Classification (GTDB taxonomy): domain Bacteria; phylum Sumerlaeota; class Sumerlaeia; order SLMS01; family SLMS01; genus WGMQ01. The sequence goes on from WGMQ01000004.1 coordinate 141,224, forward strand.
CGCGCGAGTTGGCGCAGGCGGCCAGTGACAGCGATGCCATCTGGGAGGCGGCCGACGTGCTGTACTTCACGATGGTGGCGCTGGCCTCGCGCGGCCTGTCGCTGGATGCCGTGGAAGCGGAACTGGATCGCCGCGCCCTGAAGGTCGTTCGCCGCGCCGGCGACGCCAAGGAGTGACCATGATCCTCCGCACCGTCGCTCCGTCCGAGGTCCAGTCACTGCTGCGCGACCCGGTCGACGCAGAGACGCTGCGCCGCGCCGCGGAGATCGTCGAGTCCGTGCGCACCGGCGGGTTGGATGCACTGCGTGGCTTAGCCGAGCGTTTCGGTGAGGTGGCGCCGGGCCAGCCGTTGGTCCTTTCCCGCGACGACATGAAGGCCACTTGGGACGCGCTCCCGCTGGCCGACCAGGAGTTGCTGACGCGCACGGCGGCGCGCATTCGCGCCTTTGCGGACATGCAGCGTGCCTCGATCGCAAGCAGCGAGATCGCCATCCCCGGCGGCCTCGCGGGTCAGGCGGTGGAGCCGGTCGAACGCGCCGGTTGCTATGCCCCGGGCGGGCGCTACCCGCTTCCGTCGTCGGTGCTGATGACCGCCGTGACCGCGCGTGCCGCGGGCGTCGAGTTCGTGACAGTGGCCTCGCCCAAGCCCGCGCCGATCACCATTGCGGCCGCATGGGCTGCGGGCGCCGACCAGTTGCTTTGCACCGGCGGTGCGCACACCATCGCGGCGTTTGCCTATGGCATCCCGGGGTTGATCGAACGGTGCGACGCGGTGGTCGGTCCGGGGAATCGCTGGGTCACCGCGGCGAAGAAACTGGTCAGCGGACTCGTCGCCATCGACATGCTGGCGGGGCCGTCGGAGTTGGTCGTCTTTGCCGACGCCACCGCGGATGCGCGTGTGGTCGCGGCGGACCTGCTCGCGCAAGCCGAGCACGATCCCGACGCCCTGCCAATCCTAGTCACGAACCACGAACCGCTGATCGCTGCGACGAACGCGGAGCTTGAACGCCAGTTGGCGACCCTGCCGACGGCAGAGACAGCCCGCGCCGCCCTGGGAAACGGCTACGCGGTCCTCGCCGCGACGCCGGACATGGCGGTCGAGGTCGTGGATCGCCTGGCGCCGGAGCACTTGGAATTGCTGCTGGCCAACGCGGCAGCGGTCGCGCCGCGGCTACGCCACTGGGGCGGCCTCTTCATCGGCAGCGGCACGGCAGAGGTGCTCGGCGACTACGGCGCCGGCCCGAATCACACGCTCCCCACGGGCGGAACGGCGCGCTTCACCGGTGGCCTGAGTGTCTTTCACTTTCTGCGGATTCGGACCTGGATGCGGATCGACGTCGCCGCCGAGGCCCAGGAACTGGTCGAGGACGCCGTGCGCCTCGCCCGCCACGAGGGCCTGGAAGCCCACGCACGCTCAGCGGAGCTGCGGCGCGCCTGAAGCGGCGCCCCGCAGCCTCTGCCGTCAGCTAACTCACAGCTCGATCTTGTCGCCCGGGATGCGTCGCTCCACGGTCTTGTCGACGTCGAAGGAGAACACGTTCTCCGGGTTGGTGAGGCGCACGGTCTTCACGACCTTGATTTTCTCGAGGGGCGAGAACTGGTCGCCGAGGCCGTTCGTGCCCTTCTGGCTGGCCCAGTAAAGCACGCCGCGTTCGCCCGTATCGGGATCGACCTTCCAGCCGAGGAACACGACCGAGTGGCCGAGGCCGCTCACCCAACTGATGTTCATGAAGTCGCCGGGGCGTGCCTCGATAGGCGTGATCTCCCTTCCCATGCCCGAGTACTGCACGAGCGCGTACTGGGACCCGAAGCCGTCGTCGTTCCATTTGCCCCAATACTTCACGGTGTCCTCACGGCGACCGCCGTCTGGCTCCTGCATGCGGAGGGACTCGAAGCGCTCAGGCGAGATGCGCTTCCCGCCGTCGGGATAGATCAGGTTCATGCCCTCGATGAAGGCGCTGTAGCTCGCGCCGGAGCAGTAACTGGTCGTGCGAGGGGCGCTGAGAAGCGGCTGGCCGAAGAGCGGCAGGTCATAACCGATGGGCGATTCAGTGGGAACCGCCTTGATGCCGATGAAGTAACCACCGCCGTCCATGGCGGTTGCCTGTACCTTGTCGATGCCGGCAAGAATCTGCTCGTTGTAGGTACCCGTCACGGCGGGGCCGAAGACCTCCGCATGGCGCGTGTGATGCGGTCCGAGCGCCAGTTGTTCCTTGCTGAGGACGAACCACTTTCCATCGTCCTGAAGGGCCTTCAGCTCGGGCTTTCGCGCGGCGCAGGACGTGGTGGTGATGGCAATGGCGGCAAGTGCGACGACGGTACGGAGCATGGATCGAGTCTTCCCCTTGGGTTTCGACAACGATGGCAAGGCGGCGGCGTTACGGCAACAGGTCTTTCAACTGGGCGAGCGCCAAGTCCTCAATCTTTGGCGCCAGGTTCTTCGGCTCGTCGCCGTTGCGGTTGGCCAGGAAGATTGTGCAGAGACCGATCGACGGAATGCGTCGCGCGAAGGAATTGAAGCCGGTGGTGCTTCCCGTGTGATGACAAACCATGAGGCCGCGCTTCTCCTCGATGCGCCAGCCGAAGCCGTAGCCGGTCGAGCTGCCGTCGTCGAGCCGCCCCGGCGTGTAGGCTTGCCGAAGCGCGGCGGGGCTCAGGATACGGTCATTGCGAAGAGCAAGGTCCCAGAGCGCGTACTCGCGTATAGATGTATAGATGCCGCCATCGCCCAGGACGGACGTGGTCAGCCCTTGGTCGCGCAGCTCCCATGCACCCGCCTTGTCGCGGCGATGGCCCATCGCCCGTTCATCGACGACGGCGATCCGGTCATCCCAGGCGAGGCTCCGCTTCATGCCCGCGGGGCCGAAAAGGTTGTGCTCGAGGAAGCTCGGGAAACTCTCGCAGGTGATCTTCTCGACGATCAGCGCCAGAAGCGCATAGGCCGTGTTGCTGTAGTGATAGGCGGAGCCCGGCGCGAAGTCGCCGCTTTCCTGCTGCGTCATCAGGTGCAGCACGTCCGCATCGCGGAAGGTGCCGGAAAAGTCCGATGGAATCAGATCCTCGTAATCCTTGATGCCCGAGGTGTGACCGATCAGCTCGGCGACGGTGATCTCTGCGCCGTAGGCGGGGAAGCCGGGGAAGAGATCGCAGAGCGACGCCGCGAGGCGCAGTTGCCCGCGCTCGGCCAGGAGCAGGATCGCGGCCGCGGTGAATTGCTTCGACACGGACGCGATGCGGAAATTCGTCGTGGGCGTGATGGGCTCGGTTCCGCCCAGCGCCCGCACCCCATGACAGCCTTCGAAGAGCGGTTCGCCGTTCAGGTAGACCCCCACGGCGCACCCCGGCTCGTCGGGGCGGTACGCTTGTTCGGCCAACAGGGCCGAGATCTCCTGCTTCAAATCGGGCATCAACGGATTCCTCAGTGGTTTGGATGCGGTGACAACTTAGGCCGATGGTGATTCGAACAGACGGCGGACGCTGGGGCGCCCCAGCACCATCAGAGTCCAAACGCCCAGTGCCAGGCCGATGGGGATATTGAGGCAGGCTAGGGCGGCAACGACCTGACACAGGGTCCGGCGGCGGCGTGCCTTCAGGCAGAAGCCTGTATAGATCGTCAGCGCCGACATGGTCCAGATCAGCAGCATGATGGAGATCCCCAGCACGACGAAGAGCAGACCGAATTCGGCGGGCGGCGGCTGGTCGGCGCCCTGATCCATCGGCAGGCGACCGGTCATGATCGCGAATCCCATGGATACGTGGATGATGGGGAAGCAGCCACACAGAACCCCCAGCCCTCCCCACACCCAGTAGAGAATGGACAGCAGCCGGAGATTGTCCTCGTCGCGGCGGGCCTGATCCTCGTCCACGGGGAGCGGCGGAGGCATGGCTGAGGGATTGTAGCTGGACATGAATGAGCCTCGATGAACTGCAAGCGTGAGCGAATCGTCGCTAATCGTACCTGCGTGGCCAACGAGTATTCAGTCCAATCGCAGCGCGGAGCCACCGTTCACCTTGACCACCCGGTCGGCAGCGACGCCACTGGACTCATCCTTGAAGAGGATCGCTGCAACGGCAGGATGGCTCGCGCCGCTGGTACCGAATCCAGCGCCCATGTTGCCTCCGCCCGCACGGCCACTGGGCATCCTCCCTCGCAACCCCCATGATTCTAGGCTTGACCGGCGCAATCGGCAGTGGAAAGTCCACCGTATCGGCGATGCTCGCTGAATGCGGTGCGGTGATCATTTGCGCAGACAGGATTGCGCATGAAGTGGTCGCGCCCGGTTCGGAGGCACTTGGGGAAATCGCCGAGGCGTTCGGATCCCATGTAATCCACCCGGACGGATCGCTCGACCGACAGGCTCTCGCAGCGATCGTTTTCCCCGACCCGTCGCAACGCCGTCGGCTTGAAGGAATCGTTCACCCCCGCGTCCGCCGCGTGGTCCTGAACTTGCTCAGTCAGCATGTGGATGATCCGCTCGTCGTTCTGGATGTCCCCCTGCTTTTCGAGTCTGCCTACGAGTCGCGTTGCGACCACACCGTGTCTGTCACCGTCAGCGAGGAGGTGCGCCGCGAGCGACTCCTTCGAGACAGGGGAATGACACAGGAGCAGGTCGAAGCCCGCCTCTCGGCCCAGCTTTCCCAAGATGAGAAAAACCGGCGGGCGACATTTCTAGTCGATAATTCAGGCACCCTGCACCAGACTTGCCTTCAGGTCGCCAAACTCCTCGATCGACTCTTTCCCGGAAACCTTCCCACGCCGCTCGTGCGGCCAACCTGCGAAGGTCCGCTCCCCAACAAGACCCAATGATGCCCAAGGAGGCACAACCCCATGCGTCGTAGAAAGTCCTCAGGCCAGGCAAATGGCCAGCCAAACCCCCAGGGCAATGGCGGCCCCGCGCAAGGCGGACAGGCTCCCCGACGTCGCCGCAAGCGCGGCGCCGCCGGCGGCAACGGCCCCCGCCAGCCCCTCCCACCCGGCATGGACGATCACTTTTATGATGATGGCGTCGACGAGGACGACGAGGACTTCTTCGGTCTCGCCAATCCCAACGCTGCCGATCCCGTCCAGCCCACCGAGGGCACAGAGCCCATCGACGGCGAGACTCCCGTTCCCCGCGCACCCCGCAAGCCGCTCCCCGTCATGGACCTTGCCCAGCTCAAACGCATGACCATGGCCGAGCTGGCCAAGATGGCCCAGGAAGCCGGCGTCGAAAACGCCGCGGGCATGCGCAAGCAGGACCTCATCTTCCAGATTCTCCGCATCAGCGCCAGCTCCGAAGGCGGCCTCCGTGCCAACGGCGTGCTCGAAATCCTCCCCGAAGGCGGCTTCGGCTTCCTCCGCTCCCCCAGCTACAACTACCTCTGGGGCCCCGACGACATCTACGTCTCTCCGTCTCAGGTCCGCCGCTTCGGCCTGCGCAAGGGCGACACCGTGGTCGGCACCGTCCGCCCCCCCAAGGAAGGTGAAAAGTACTTCGCCCTCCTCAAGGTCGAGAAGATCAACGAGGTCGACCCGCAGACCGCCCGCGAGAAGATCCTCTTCGACAACCTCACCCCGCTCTATCCCAACGAGCGCCTGAAGCTCGAAACCGAGCGCAAGAAGATGACCACCCGCGTCATGGACCTCCTGACGCCGCTCGGCAAGGGCCAGCGCGCCCTCATCGTCGCGCCCCCCCGCACCGGCAAGACGGTCATGCTTCAGGACATCGCCAACGCCATCAGCACCAACCACCCGGAAGTCTTCCTCATCGTCCTCCTCATCGACGAACGCCCCGAGGAAGTCACCGACATGGAGCGCACCGTCAAGGGTGAGGTCGTCAGTTCGACCTTCGACGAACCGGCTGATCGCCACGTTCAGGTCGCCGAAATGGTCATCGAAAAGGCCAAGCGCCTCGTCGAACACGGCCGCGACGTCGTGATCCTGCTCGACTCGATCACCCGCCTGGCGCGCGCCTACAACACCATCGCGCCCCCCTCCGGCAAGGTGCTCTCCGGCGGACTCGACGCCAACGCGCTCCACAAGCCCAAACGCTTCTTCGGCGCCGCCCGTAACATCGAGGAAGGCGGCTCCCTCACCATCATCGCCACCGCCCTCGTGGAAACGGGATCGAAGATGGACGACGTCATCTTCGAAGAGTTCAAGGGCACCGGCAACAGCGAGGTGAAGCTCGACCGCAAACTCGCCGACCGCCGCATTTTCCCCGCCATCGACATCATGACCTCCGGCACCCGCAAGGAGGAGCTACTCCTCACGGAACACCAACTCCAACGCGTGTGGCTGCTCCGGAAAATCCTCAACGAACTCAACGTCATCGAGGCCATGGACTTCCTCCTCGACCGCATGAAGAAGGTCGAGAGCAACAAGGACTTCCTTGAGTCGATGAACCAGTAAGGCAGACAGTGAGCGGGCGGGGCGGACAACGCCCCGCCTTTTCATTTTTACTCAATCATCCACAAGCCCGACGCCTGCCCGGGGGGACATGTCAAAGGCGATCTGGATGGATCGCGAGGGCACTCCCCGGCCATCACTCCAGCCACGGGAGTTGGATTTGCGATACCTGCTTGGAAGCAGGCATCACAGTTCCCACAGATCTGCGGCTTTCATCAAGCAATTGAAACTGACCTGGAGCATTCTCAAACAGGATCTCAAAAAAGCCATCTTGATAGCCATCAGAAAAACGGTCAGTTCTAAAAGACTGCCTCCCCACTTTCATCAATTCTTTGATGGATCCCGCAGCTACACCTGCATTCGGGATCTCCACGACGACTTGATCGCTGTAGTAAACGCTTGCTTTATACCCGTTGTGCCTATGTCGATTGATGACGAACCTCGCGCCGTACACTTCAACATTTGGGACTCCAAACGTACCAACGAATTGGTCGGTTATAAGTATTCGTTGGTAGGCCAATTCGGGTGAGTCGTTGGCAACCTGAAAGGTCTTGCACCACGCCTGCCCCTCGTTTTTGACGTCAGGGTTTACTGGCTTCACGTACTGGCCCACGACATCCATATAGACGTCGTAGGCATCATCCATGACACTGAAGCCTCCATCCAAGGGCCGCTTCATGAGGAGGAATACCTCGCCGGTGGACTTGAGCGCCATGTCGTCCCCGGTCACTCCGAGGTTTCGCAGGAGGACCGCGTCACCCTTCATCTCGGCCTGCACACGCTTGTTCACCGCCTCGATGCGGATGGGCTCCAGTTCCAGCTGAAAGCCCATGTTTGCAGTGACGATGGTGCGGTAAGGGCTCGCCTTGCCGGTTGCCTTCGTTTCATTTTTGGGGACGGCTTCGGATACCTCAACGGGCTCCACGACCTGACCGGCCACAGATTTCGCTCCTTCAAGCTGCTTTGAGAAAGTGACCCACCATCCAGCGAACATTTCCACATCAACCGCATCGGCATCACGCAGGCGCTCGATGCGAATCAGCACCTTCTCGCGGTTGGTGCCCTCCAGACGGCCGAAGCTCTTCCTCACTTCATCCACCAGCGCTCCGGTGATTAATTCAGGGTGTAGCTTCCCAACATCAAGCATCGTGGCCAAGGCCTTGTCGATGCGCTCACGCTGCTCAGCGTAGAGTTGCGTGGCGTTCGGGTTGATGGCGAGAGGGATAGTCGCTGCGCGCGAGTCATCGGTCCTGCTGCTGATGCCTGTGGAGCTTCCCGCCTGATCTGGGCGGTTCTTGCGCACCCAGTCGCGGACTTGGGCATCAACGAAATCGCGGAGCCCCGCTACCGTGATCAAGCCCTGCTGATCGGGCGATGCCATGCCGCCGACCCCATCAAGAATGGCACTGGTGAAAACCCCATTCTGCCGCGTGGTATCGTCGAAGCTGAAGCCTCCCAGAGTCGTACCCATAAGGACTGCGGTTCCGGATGCCTGACTGAAGGCCTTGGCAAAGCTCTCCGTCATGGCCTTGTCCACACTTCCCAACGAGCGGGACGAGGAGGAGAGTCGCTCACGACAGGCATCGATCATGATGAATCGGCGGGGTGCCCCGGCCCGACTTGCGATGTCTTCCAAAGTGGAAAGTGGGATAGAGGTCCCCTGGAGCAGGGCCAAATTGGTGTCCTGCGCCAAGAGCCAGTCTCCGCGGTCGGAGAAACCATGAGTAGCGATGCTCATCACGAAGATGCCGTTCTTGCCGGTCTTCGAGGAGAGGGAAAGGGCCTCGGTCTGCACGCCAATAGCCGTGGCTGGGATCACCCGTCCACCGGCCGCCTTGATTTCCGCGAGTCGCCCGCGAGAATCGGCCTTCACCGGTTCTCCCGTGATGGCAACCACCACGTTGCTGGCGGGCACCAATGCGAGGCGCTGGCTGAAGGTCCAGGCTAAGTCCACAGCATCATCCACCGCATAGGGAATGGCGGCTATGCTTGTTGAGGGTTGTCCATTCTCAAGAAACTGCGAAACGCCCACGAAGAGCCCCGCAGACTCGTTGACCTCAAGAGATGCGGCCTGCCGAACCTGTGCAGTCAGGGGCTCTGAAGTCGATCTTCCCAAGGCTCGCGGCGGAACCTGCTCTGTTCCAGCCACCGGTGCTTTTGCCTGCATCGGATCGTAGACTTCGATAGTCCGCTCCGACGATTGAGCCACCTGAGTGGACGGGGTAGTACCGGCGGAACTGTCCACCATTCGCTGTCCAGCGACTCGCTGTGTGGGCAAAGCCACAAGCCCCGCCAAGAGCAGCGCGAACGCCACGGTCTGAAATGCTTCCCCTATGCGCATATTGAGCACTCCTAAGTGTCTGGACCAACGATCAGCCGGGTCCGAGTCGACCTACCGCCTGATTGAGCGAGGCGCCTCGATCATGGGGACCTCATGTGAACCCGAATCTACCTCTCGGGTCACAATGCGGCGGCGACTAAGAACCGTCGCACCCCTCAATCAGTCAGCAGAAGTCTTAAAGACCAGAACAATGTGACAAGCAGAAAGTGCTCCAAGACTTGGGGAGCCTCCGGGACAATGCCCCATCACCCTGTCGTGCGCAGTCCTGCGGCGATGGCGTTGACGGAGAGGAGGAGTGAGGGGAGGAGGCGGCTGGCTTCGGCGTCGGCGTTGTTGGCGCGGGCGGTGCGCCAGTCCTTCAGCAGCGCGATCTGGTGGCGGTGGAGGCGTTGCAGGCCGGCTTCGCGCAGGCGCAGCGTCTTGATCATGCGGGGGCGGCGTTTCTCGCGCGGGGCGTGGAACAGGTGGTCGATCATCTGCTCCAGGGCACGGTACTCGGTCATCAGCAGGTCGTAGTACCGTTGCCGCAGCGCACCGTCGTCGACCAGTTGCGCGTACTCCCACATGAGTTCCGGGCTGGCGGAGGCGTGGCTGGTCTCCACGTTGTAGAGCGCGTTGCGGAGGATCGGCCAGCGGCTGGCGTTTTCCTCGACGACGGCAAAGAGGGCTGCGTCCTCCTTTCCGAGCCGGGCGAGCGCGGTGCCGAGGCCGAACCAGCCGGGGACGTAGTAGCGGGCCTGGTTCCAACTGAACACCCAGGGGATGGCGCGAAGGTCCTCCAGGCTGCGGCGGCCTGTGCGGCGGGCTGGGCGCGAGCCGATGGTGCTGTGTTCGAGCGCGTCGATGGGCGTGGCGGCGGCCCAGAACTGGATGAAGCCTTCGCCCTCGACCAGATCGCGGTAGGCCTGTTGGCTGGTGGCGGCGAGGCGCATCATGGTCTCGTGGTAGCGCGGGTGCTCGGGGACGCTCTGGCCGTGCTTGATGGTGGTGGCCGCGACGCCGGCGAGGAGCAGTTCCAGGTTGTAGGTGGCCGTGATTTGGTTGGCGTACTTCTGGGCGATGGTCTCGCCCTGTTCGGTCATGCGGAAATCGCCGGTGAGCGAGTCGTGGGGAAGCGCCTCCAGGAAGCGGTGGGTGGGGCCGGCGCCGCGGCTGGGTGTGCCGCCGCGTCCGTGGAAGAAGCAGACCTTGATGCCGCATTCCTCGGCGGCCTTGGCGAGCGCCGCCTGGGCCCGGTTGAGGTTCCACTGGCTGGCGAGGTAGCCGCCGTCCTTGTTGCTGTCGCTGTACCCGACCATGACCTGCTGCACGGGTTTGCCGGTGCCGGTCTGCATGGCGGCATAGCTGCGGCGCGTGACCTCGTGCGTGGCAAAGGCCTTGAGGATTTCCGGGGCGTTTTGCAGGTCCTCGATCGTCTCGAAGAGGGGCACCACCGGGAGGAGGCAGTAGAGGCCGTCCTTGCCGAGGCGCGCCAGCCCCACTTCGCGCGCGAGCAGGTACACGACCAGCAGGTCGGAGAGCGACCGCGTCATGCTGACGATCAGGGAACCGAGGCCTTCAGTGCCGAAATGGTCAACGTGATCGCAGAGCACCTGATAGCAGGAGCGCACCGCCTCGGCTTCGGGGCCGACAGTGGTGCGGGGCGTGGTGAAGGGGCGCGACGAGCGGAGCTCGCCGCCGAGGAACGCGAGGCGCTTCTCCTCGGGCCACGCGGCGTAGTCCCAGTCCTCGCGGCCGGACGCTTGGAGGAACTGAGAAAGGGCCTTTTCGTGGAAGGCACTGTTCTGGCGCACGTCGAGCGCGGCGAGGTGAAAGCCGAAGACGTGAAGGATGCGCTCGACAGGGAAGACGTCCTGCGCGGCGAGGTTGTTGGCGGACACCTCGTAGAGCGACTTGCGGAGCACGACCAAGTCCTCGCGCAGCTCTCGCGCGTGGCGATAACCCCCCGGCTGGTCGCGGCGGTCGAGACGCGCGATGAGGAGCGAGGTGTACTGGCGCCACGGTTCCATGCGGTTGCGGGCGATGACGGCAGCGGCCTCGGGGCCGTAGAGCCCGGCGAGTCGCTCGATGCCGGTGGTGAGGATGGATGGCGCCGGTTGGAGGACGGCGGAAAGGCTGAGGCGTTGCACCAACGTCTGGAGCGCGTCACGCACGACCTTGATGGCGGTCTCGCGGAGCTGGCTGAGGGTATTGCGGGTGACCTCCGCCGTGACGAGCGGGTGGCCGTCGCGGTCGCCACCGACCCAGTTGCCGAAGGAGAGGCGCGGGTAGGACTCGGGCACGGAGATGAGGGCCGGGTCCAGACCCGCCTCGATCCAGCTCTGGCGAAGCCGGGTGTCGAGGCGTGCGAGCGCCGCAGGGAAAACCTCGCGCAGGTAGTACATGATATTGTCGAGCTCGGAGTAGATGCCCGGTTTGTCGAGGAAGATCTCGCCCGTGCGGAGCAGGCGCTCAAGGTGGCCCTTGAGCTGGTCGCGCAACTCGGCGCGCTCTGCCGGGGTCCACATGTTGTTCTCCAACTGGACAAGGACGAGGTAGATGGCGCGATGGATCTGAAGCACCGTGGGGCGCTTGGCCTCGGTGGGGTGGGCGGTCAGCACGGGCTCGACGTGGATTTGCCGCAGCATGGCGGCGATGCTGGCGCCGGTCTCGCCACCCTGAAGGAGCTGGCGGAGGTTCTGCCCCCAGAGTCCCGGCTCGCGCAGGATGCCTTCGTTCGACTCGCGAATGCGGCGGGCCTGGGCGGAGGCGTTCTCCTCTACCAGGTTCAGCAGCTGGAAGACGATGGAGAGCGCGTGCATCTCGCGATCCGAGTCGACGGGGGCGCCGCCGAGGGGCGCGGTGTCTTCGCCCGGGATGGGAACCAGATCAGCCAGCTCGGGATTATGCAGTTCCTGGAGAACTTCGCGGAAGCATTCGAGGAGGAATCGATAGTCCTCGTCGATCTTGCCGAAGGTCACATCAAGGATGCTGTCGCTTCCGGGTCGATTGCTGGGCATGGCTGGACGATAGCTCTCGCAGGTGGTGATTTCCTCAGTAGACCACAAGGCGCGGGAGGGCACGCAAGTCCAAGGGGGCGTGATCGGTAGCTCTATTGGAGCGTGAGGGCACGTCAGCGCTTCTTCTTTCCGGTCCCCTTTTGGGGGCGGGGCGACACGTCACCGAGTCGTTCCAGGCCGGTGCGCTTGTGCCAGGCGGCCTCTCGCGCATCCCAGTAGAACTCCTTCAGTAGCACCCGCACGATACAGGCGGAGGGCACGGCAACGATCATTCCAAGCAGCCCGAAACTCGAACCCAGCGCCAATGCAAAGAGGACGGCAACCGGGTGGAGCTGGGCGCTTTGCCCGACGATGCGCGGCTGGAGCACAAAGCCGTCGATGACCTGGATGACCGCCGTCAGTCCCAGAACGCCGAGCACGTAGAAGAGCTGCTCCTTGAGGGTACCGTACTGGCCGGAGAAGAGGATGTAGAGGATCGCCGGTCCGCCGCCCATCGCCGGCCCCAGATAGGGGATCAGGTTGGCGAATCCCGCCACGATGCCGATGAGGAGCGCGTACTGCTTCAGCCCAAGGAAATAAAGTCCCACGCCAGTGAGCATACCGACAATGCAGGCGGAGATCAAGGTCCCGCGGATGAACCCGCCCACCGCCACATCGATCTTGGCAAGGATATCGAAAGAGCGGCTCTGATGCTCGCCGGGGAGCATGACCTCCAGCACGTGGCGCAGCTTGGAAAACTCCAGCAACAGATAGACGTTCACCAGCAGCGCGAAAATCAGGAAGCTGACCATCCCGACCGCCGTGGAGAGGAAGCCGACGACACCGTCGATGATGCCGGTGAAGACGCGGGCGCCGGAACTGGCGGCCGTGCGCGCCGCTGCCTGGACCCCTTCGCTCTTTGCGGCCTGCGACGCCAGTTCGTTCACCGTCAGGCCGTTCTGCTCGAGCCAAGCCCGAACCTTGTCGATGAGGAAAGAGAGCTGGGGAATCTTGTCGAGGCGCTCTGCGACAAATCCGCTGAGACCGATCCAGGCGTTGCCGATTTGCTCGATCAGAAGGGGCAGAACCATGGCGGCGAAGGCCCCCGCGGCCACGAGGAACCCGCCGTAGAGTACCACCAATCCGCCAACGCGCGAGATGCGGAGCTTGCGCTGCGCAAAGGTGACGAACGGGTCGAAGATGTACGCGAAGATGAGCCCCACAATGAATGGCAGCGCCGTTTGGATCAGCAGGGAAACGACCGGCCAGATCAGGTGCAGGGCGAAGAACAGCACGCCGACAATCAATAGGAGACACAGCAGTGCCGCCAGGCGCTTGAGGTCGAGGTTCAGGACGTCGCGAAGCAGCGCTTTCGGGTTCAGCAGCGCGGGTGGCTCGGGCATGGGCTCGGCTGTTCCTCGGGGGAGGTCTTGTTTCGTCTTCAGGAGACTACGGGCCTGCGGACGGCTAATTCAACTCAAGATCGAGCGGGGGGAGTTATTCTGACTTCGGTGGCTTGCGACCCTTCTTGCCTAGTTGCGTGACGGCCCTGTCGAAGTCGCTGCTGTCTGTCTCCGCCTCGATGCGACGTTGCTCCCGCGTCCAGGCGTCATATTGCTCGTGGGCGAGACGCTCGGCCACTTGCTGGCTCACTTTCCCCGCATGACCAAGCACCTGTCGGTCGTTGAATTGGAGGAAGGCATCAAGCTTCGCGGCCCACTCGGTCATCGTCAGGGTGCGACGCCGTCGGGCCTGGTCCTCCGCATGGTCGAGATACATGGTAACGATCCGGTTGAGCTCGGAGAGTTCCTCTGCCGTCAGGTAGTTCTTGGCGACCGTGACATCGCTCTTGTGGGGGCGCTGGCCTTTCCAAGTGGTGAGGCCCATGTTGGGCTTTGCGGCGTCGGCGCGACCGGCGACCAACTCCGCGGCGGTGTGGCCCGTGATGGCCCAGTGGAGTTTGTTCTGCACGGTCTTGAAGAAGAGCTGGGCCTGTTCGGCGTCTCCCCGATAGTCGACCGCCGTGGCGTAGATGTCGGTGATTTTCTGATAGAAGCGCCGTTCTGAGGCCCGGATTGCCCGGATGCGCTCAAGCAGTTCCTCAAAATAGTCGTCAGGCATGGTCCCGTTGGCCAGGCGCTCGTCATCCATGACGAAGCCCTTGACGAGGTACTCGCGCAGGCGCTCCGTGGCCCATTGCCGAAACTGAGTGCCGCGAAGGGACCGCACCCGGTAGCCGACGGCGAGAATCACGTCGAGATTGTAGTGGGTGACAGATCGCTTCACTTCCCGGCTCCCCTCGGATCGAACTATTAAGTATTCCTTAATAGTTGCCTCAGGGTTGATCTCACCCTCTTCGACGAGGTTCTTCAAATGAATGTTGATGTTGGGGACAGTCGTCTGAAACAGCTCGGCCAGTTGTGCCTGCGTGAGCCACACCGTGCCGCCTTCCACGCGGACCAGGACCCGGGAGCGCCCGTCCTCGGTTGTATAGACGACAATGTCGGACTGCTTGGGATCTTCGCTCACAGCGTAGCCCTCCGTGGTGCCTGCCAATGGATATTAGTTGAGAGAGTGTCGCGTGGAAAGGGCCCGCTGGGCCTCGCGGCGGATCGTTTCCGCGTCGGCCGATTCGGGGAAGTGGGTCACGTAGGCCAGGAGCTGTGTGGCTCCGCGATGGAGGTCGCCGCTTCGCAGGAGCGCCAGGCCGCGGTCGCGCTGGGCCTCACGGTTCTCGGGCTCCAGGACCAGCGTCCATTCGAGCGTCCGCGCCAGGGCGGCGAACTCGCCGGTGAGTTCGAAGGCGTTCCTCAGGTTATTGAGCATGCGAGCGAAGATCTCTCGCCGACTCGCGGGCCGGAGGTGAGGAATCACGGAATCAGGTGGGCGGCCGGTGCGCTCTGCGACCGCGGCAGCGGCCTGCTCGGGGGTGAGAACCTGACCGCGTCCCGAGAAGGGATCGACGAAGCGGAATGAGTCGCCGACGCGGGCACCGGCGATGAAATGACCGGGCGTGCCGACGCCAAACAGGTCCAAGCCGAGAGCCGCGCGACCGAGCTCGGCGAAGATGATCGAAAGGGTGATCGGAAGTCCCGTGCGTCGTTCGAGGCAGTGGGCGACGGAGCTGTTCGCGGCGGCAAAGTAATCGGTTGGGGGGCCGCGAAAGCGCAGCGTCCGCGCGAAGCAGTCCGCATAGGCCCGCAGGAGAACATCGTCCCCCTGGCCGCGGATCGCGCCGAGATCGTCGCGAACCTGATGGGCCAGCTGTGTGAAGGCGGCCTCCCAGGGGAGCCACCAGCCCTCGCGGAGTTCAGGCCTGGCGATGCCGGTCAGTAGCAGGGCTTGGTCGAAGAGGGAGGAGTGCTCTTCCGGCAGGGAAAGCAACTCCGCAAAGCGCCTCAGTGAGGCATCACGCGGAGCTGCTTCCTTGCTGTCGGCCATGGCAGAGCACCACGATCAGAATAGCTGCTGGGTGAAGGCGATCAGATTCTGGCGGATCGCCTCGGTGTTCTTCGAGGGACCCATATGTCCTTCCGTGTAGCCGTGGCGGTTGATGATGACGGCGTAGGGGAAGTTGGTGACGGAGTATTTGCGGGCCAGTTCGCGGTTCTCGCGATAGTCGACGCGCACGAGCGTGAACTCGCCAAGAACCTCGGCGACCTTGGGGTCGTTGAGGGTCTTCTCGAAAACGGTGGCCTGCTGGGACTCGCCGCTGAAGAGGATGAAGACCGGGCGACGGGCCTTGCGGGCCTCGCTCATGGCTGTCGTCAGGTTGGTGCCGAAGTTCAGCGTCGATGCCGCCGCTGGCGCGTCCTGCTTGAAGGAGGCGAGCGGGTTCGGCGTCGCGGGAGCATTCGGCGCGGCGACCGGCGAGGTTGTGGAGGGACTCGCGAAGGGGTCCGAGTTACCAGCAGTCGTCGAGGGCGCAAAAGGATCGGCTGGAGTGGCGGTGTTGGTCACCGCTGGAGCGAACGGATCGGCCGGGGTGGAGGTGTTGGTTACCGCCGGCGCGAATGGATCGGCCGGGGCCGTGGCATTGACGGGCGTGGTCGAGAACGGGTCGCTGGATGCCGCATTGGTGGTCGAAGTCGGGGCACCAAACGGATCGGAAGGAGCGGTACCGGTGCTGGGTGGCGGAGCGAATGGATCGACGGAATTGGCCGGGGCGCTGCGCACCGGATCCGGGGCGGCGAAAGGATCGCTCGCGGCAATGTTGGTGGGGTTCGCCGAGGGTGCGAAAGGATTCGCCGCGGAGGGTGCCGGGGTCGAAGCTGGGGCACCGAATGGATTGGACGGGGCGGGCGCGCCCGATGCAAAGGGATCAGGGTTGCTGGCTGTAGTGGCGGGGTTGGCGGGAGACGAGAAGGGATCCGCACCGGTCGAAGCGGCGGCCACCGGGGCCGCGAAAGGGTCGGCCATGGCGGTCGAGCCCGTATCCGGGGTCGTGAAGGGATCAGCCTGGGCGGCAGCAGGTGCCGCGCTGAACGGGTCGGCACTGGCGGCCGAGGCGGGCGTCGAGAACGGGTCGGTCGCCGGGGCCGCGTTGGTCGGCTGAGAGAACGGATCTGCGTTGGCGGGCGCGGCGGCAGGAGCGGTCGCGTTGAACGGATCGGCCATGGTGCCGGTGGCCGGGGCTGCGAACGGATCGCCCACCGGCTCGGCGGCAGCGGGTTGGGCGAACGGATCATCCATCGCGGCGCCCTCGCCAGAGGAAATGCGCAGCGCAGCGATGCCGAGGCTCCAAGGCTGCGATGCAACCGCGGGCCCGGTCGATGTGGTGCCATCAATCTTCACGGAGAACGGTTGGCCGGGCGCGAGGGGGAGCGTCAGCAGCGTGGAGAAAGTCCCGCTCTGGGCTCCATCGAGAACGACATTCTCGATCTGCTTTTGAAAGCCTGCCTGGCCGCTGACCGTGATGGTCACGTCCTTGGCATTGGCTGTGGGAGGCCACGCGAACTCGACCTTGTACTCGCCGGGGACGGAGATGATCGGGGTGAATTCCGCCACGGCGGTCAGCTTGTCCGCCGCAATCGACTCGCGAGCTGCGGGCTTGCCTGGCCCCACCGCGAGGCTCTGCGCCGCCGCATTCTGCCAGCTGCCGCTCAGTTCGGCGTACTTGCCGGTGGCCTGCTCGGTGACAGGAAACAGGGTCACTTCCACAGCAAGCGCGTTCCCACAGGCGAGGGCAGCAAGCAGCGGAAGAAGGTGGCGATGCGGGCGAATTACGCGCATGGACAGAGACTCCGGTTCGAAAAACGATTGGATGCGTCCCTGAAGTAATAGCGTTGCCCCAAGCGGGGCGGCAAGGAGTTTGAAACCACGAGCGGTATGAATATCGCTCACGAAAGCGAGCGGGGACAAACCCCCAGCCCATCAGCGGAGACCCTCAGGAATGCTGGATTGCGTGATCGTAGGGGCAGGACCCGCCGGACTCGCCGTGGCGCATACGCTCGCCAAGGCGGGCATTGCGAGCACCATCCTCGAATGCGGGGCCATCGCCCATAACATCGCCCAATACCCGCCCTACATGCGCTATTTCTCCACGAACGCCAACCTGGAGATCGACGGCTTTCCCCTCGGCATCACGGAGGAAAAGCCATCCCGCCGCGAGTACCTCAAGTACCTGACCGACTTCGTCCAGTTCCACCACCTCGACGTGCGACCCTATACTGAGGTGATCGGCCTGACGCGACTTCCCGATGGCACCTTTCGCCTCGACCTGACACGGCACGGGCGCCCGCTTGAGCCTCTCATCGCCCGCACCGTGGTGTTGGCGGTCGGAGCCTGGGACGACGTGCGGCGGCTCGATGTGCCCGGCGCCGATCTTCCCAAGGTCCGCTATCGCTATACGGAACCCCACGACTACGTCGGCCAGCGGGTGCTTGTGGTCGGCGGTCGCAACTCCGCCGTGGAGGCCGCGCTCCAGCTCTGGCGCTCCGGCGCCAAGGTCGCCCTCAGCTATCGCCGCAGCGAGTTCACTGGCGTCGGCCTCAAATATTGGCTCCGTCCCGACATCGAGAATCGCCTCAAGAACGGCGAGATCGAGGGACATCTCGGCTCGAACGTGACGCGCATCGACCACGAGTCGGTGACGCTGCGTCTTGCCGACGGCACCGAGCGCACCATCGCCAACGACTTCGTGCTGCCGATGCTGGGCTACGACCCGCCTGTTTCGTTCCTGCGGGCCTGCGGCGTGGAGTTGGAGCCGGAAACGAACCGCCCCTTGCACGACGCCACCACGCTGGAATCGACGGTCCCGGGACTCTTCATCGCCGGGGTCATCACCGCCGGCAACGTGAGCGGACACGTCTTCATCGAAAACTCGCGCCACCACGGCGAACTGATTCTGCCGCGCCTGCGAAGCCTGATTGGTTGATTGGGAGGAGTGAATGGTGGGCGATACTGGATTCGAACCAGTGACCTCTGGTATGTGAGACCAGCGCTCTAACCAACTGAGCTAATCGCCCAACGAAGGGACGGAAATGTCCCGGATGAGGGCTTGGCAAAGCAAGGACAAAGCGCCAAACGACGTGCGGTTTTTCTGCCCGCGCCCCGTGCTACCCGATGGGGTCGATCTCGTTCACCAGCGCGATATCGTCGGCGGTGAGGGGGCCAAAGTCGGATGCGGCCACATTGCCGCGTACCTGATCCGGTCGCTTTGCCCCGGGGATGGCCAGCGTGCAGGCCGGGTGCGTGATGGCGTAGCGCAGCGCCACCTGGCCCATGGTCTGGTCGGGATAGCGGTCGAAGAGCGGTTTCAGCCGGGCGATGCGCGCCAGGTAGCCCTCCAGCTTTTCTGGCGCCAGGTTGAAGCGGCGGTGGTCGTCGTCGCCGAAGCGGGACTCGGGGCCGAACTTGCCGGTCAGGAATCCGAAGAGAAGCGGAATACGGACGAGGATGCCGACGCCCTTGGCGATGGCCTTCGGGAAAAGAACCTCCTCGGCGTCGCGCTCCAGAAGGTTGTAGCGGATCTGGAGCACGTCGATCAGGTCGCCGTGATCGTCGAGCACGAAGGATTGCTCGGTGTTGCGGAAGGACTGAACGCTGAGGCCCGCGTGGCGGATCTTGCCCTGCTGTTTCAGGAGTGCGAGTGCCTCCCACGGGTCGTCGCGACGGAGCTTGTCCGTGTCGGGGCTGTGAAGCTGGAGCACGTCGAGGCAATCGACCTTGAGGCGCTTGAGGCTCTGTTCGACGGCGAAGATGATGTAGTCGCGATCCATGTTCTGGCGCATGGGGCCGTAGCCGACGTCTTCGCTGGTCTTGGCGTAGTAGAAGTCGGTGCCGGCCTTGGTGGCGACGATGGCGTCGCCCTGGCCGCAGCGCTCGCGAAGGACCTGCTCGATCAGTTCCTCCGAGTGCCCGTAGCCATAGTTATCCGCCGTGTCGATGAGGGTGACTCCGGCGTCGAGCGCCGCGTGGAGGGCCTGCTTGGACTCCTCGTCATCGGTCGGACCCCAATTGATGCCACCGATGGCCCACGAGCCGAATCCGATGGTGGAGACCTTGGGGCCGCGCTGGCCAAGCTGGCGATATTGCATGATGCGCTCCGGATGGAGGATGAAGGCTGGAGCACTATCACGCGAGGCAACAGTGGGGGCAAGCCGCCTTCTTGGGGGTTTGGGCAGCCGAATTCGTGAGAAGGCAGTGCCCGTAGTTTCCTGTCAACGGGAACTCAAGCGGATTTTTCCGCTTGCAAGAGAGCCGGGCGGGGGGTGACATGCCGCTCCTGTTGGGGCTGAAAAGGGTGTTAACTGCTTTTGTCAGAGCCAATCGGAGACCTTCAGGGAGGTTCGGCGACCTGATTCGCTAGCCAGTGGATGAAGATCGTCGCAACGCTTCCGACCTACAACGAGTCTGAGAATCTCCCTTCCCTGATCGATGCTTTGTTGAAAGTATCAGGCGCGTTGGAAGTGCTGGTCATCGATGACAATTCGCCCGATGGTACGTGGAAACTCGCGGCGGAAATGGCGGAGAAGAATCCCCGGATTCATTTGCTCCATCGGGTGAACGAGAAGGGGCGCGGGTCGGCCGGCATTGCCGGATTTCGACGGGCGCTGGATCTCGGGGCAGACCTGGTGGTGGAGATGGATGCCGATTGGTCCCACAACCCTCGGTTCCTGGAACCCATGCTGCGCGCGGCGGAGAAGGCAGACGTCGTGATTGGCAGCAGGCTGGTGAAGGGAGGCGGGGAGACCGGCCGCAGCAAGGTGCGAACCCTGATTACCCAGATGGCCAACCTCTACATCAAGCTTCTCCTCGGGCTGCCGGCGCGTGACTGCACGTCTGGCTACCGAGTGTTCCGTCGCTGGGTGCTGGAGCGGATTGACTGGGACCAGGTGCGCTCCAACGGCCCGGCCATCGTACAGGAGGTCCTCGTCGCCGCCCGCGCGATGAAGGCCAGCATTGCCGAAGTACCGATCCTTTTCGAGGAACGGCGCGCGGGAACGTCGACCTTTAACTCCAAAATCATGCTCGCTGGGCTGATGGCGCAATGGCGCCTGAGGTTCCGGCCGGCACCGGTGCGAACGCTATGATCACTCAACTGCAATCCATTCTGGCCGAGATCGTCGAACCGATCGGTGGCAACCGGACCGAGGAACTCCTCGACGGCTACACCCGCTTCATCGAGCTGCTTCGGGCCCGCTCCAGGTCCACCAACATCACAGGCTTTCGCGACCCCAATGACATCGCCGTGAACGTCATCGGCGACGCCCTCGCACCGCTCAGCAACGCCCCCATCGACTATCTCGCCGAGGCTCCCGAGGAATTGCTCGACGTCGGTACCGGCGCGGGGATCCCCGGCATCGTCTATTCGATCCTTTGGCCCAACACGAACGTGGTGCTTCTTGAGTCGCAGAAGAAGCGCATCGACTTCCTCAACGACGCGAAGGAGGAACTCGGCCTGAACAACGTCGAGGTCCTCGAAGGACGCGCCGAGACCCACGCCCATGAGCTTGTCTGGCGCGAGCGCTTCGACCTGGTGACGAGCCGCGCCGTCGGCCCGCTCCCCATCGCGCTGGAGCTGTGCCTCCCCTTCCTGGCCCTCAACGGCTACTTCCTCACCTACAAGGGCTCCAACAAGGACAAGGAAGTCGAGCGCGAGATGAAGGACGCCGAGTTCGCCCTCAACAAGCTGGGTGGCGGCCCCATCGAGATGGTTGCCTACAACCCGACCCCGGGCAGCACCAAGATCACGAACCACTCCCTGTGGAGCAAGAAGACGGGCCTGACGCCGGATCGTTTCCCGCGCAAGGAAGGCATCCCGGCCAAGCGCCCACTCCGCGGCAGCCGCTAAGGTCGCCGACGCAGGTCATCGAATCGCACGCGGGCGCCCACTTGGGTGCCCGCTTTGCATTTGCGGCGCCGCGGGAAGACCGTCTTTCATCCAGACCCGGAGCGCGCCATGTCCCTGAACCGTGACAATCTCCCCATTTCACGCTGGCGTTCGCTGCTGGTGGTGGCGGCGGTCGCGTGGCTCGCGATGCTTTGCTGGTGGCATCGGCGCGTCGTGATCGATGATCCGTGGATCACCTTCCGTTACGCGCAGAACCTGCTCGGAGGTGATGGGCTCTGCTTCAATCCCGGCGAGCGGCTTGAGGGATACTCGAACCTGACATGGGTGCTGCTGACGGTGCCCGCTCTCATGGCCCAGATCGAGCCACTTGGCTGGGCGAGGCTGATGGCGTTCGCGTGCTCCGCGGCGATGATCGCGCTGCTGGTCATCGGATGGCGCCGGTCGAACGATGATTCGATGTCGCGAAGCGCCGTGGCGGGATTCGCCCTGGCGAGCACCGTCCCGCTCGCCGTCTGGACGATGGGGGGACTGGAGACGGCGCTCCAGAGCTTCCTGCTCCTTGTCTATACACTCAGCCTTGCCGCATTCCTTGAGCGAGGTTCCACGCTACCCGGGACGATTGCGACCGCGGCGGCGGCGCTACTGGCCATGACGCGACCCGAGGGTTTTGCCTTCGGCGTCCTGTTGGGTCTTGGGTTGCTGAAGCGGGAAACACGGTTCGCCGCATTCAACGCCATCTCTGCGCTGTTTGTCTGTCTAGCTTTCTATACGACGTGGCGATACATGTACTTCGGCACCATCGTGGCCAACACGGTGACCGCCAAGGTGGGTGGCTCGCTCTGGCAGCGCGTCTGGACGGGCCTTGTCTATACAGGGAATTTCTTCGAGGGACCGCTGCTGGTCGTGTTGGTGTTGGCCGGGTTTGCGGTCGTCCGCCGGATGCGGGCTCTACGGAGTCCCTCGCAGTGGACCGGCGACGTGGCGCTTGTGCGGGTCGCGCACCTGGTGGTCCTCATGCAGGTAGCCTTCTGCATTGCGGTGGGTGGCGACTGGATGCCGGGCGGGCGCTTCCTGGTCCCGGCACTAGCCCCGCTGTGCCTGTTGATGGCGGTCGCGGTGCGCCGCTGGCCGCTGTTCGTGCGCGGTGTGCTCGTATGCTTTCTCCTGCTGGGCGGATTGATCGACGGGCGTGCCGACCGCGAGCTGCGCTGGTATCGCTGGGCGGGACGCGAGTCGGGTGGGCTGGTCACAGCGCCACTGGACGATGTGGGGCGCTGGCTGGCGGCACACGGCAATCGCGACGATCTGGTGGCGGGACCCGAGGCCGGCGTGATCCCCTATGTGAGCGGGATGCGGTTCCTCGACATGGTGGGACTCGTCGACGCCCATGTGGCACAGGTCGAGGGCACCATGCACCACAAGACCGATGCGGACTATATCCTCTCGCGCAAGCCCGACTGGATCGTGCTCACCTTCTTCGAGCAGGACGGGAAGCTGGTTCCCCCTTGGCCGTCTGATGCGGCCGTCTTTGCCCATCCGGAATTCTCACGTGTCTATACAGAGGCCTATCGCCGTCCACGGTTCCTCGCCGATGGCGCATGGAACCTGCGCCCGGGCCTAATCGTTGTCTATACGCGGAGCCAGGCCCGATGAGCGGCACCATGCGTGACTTGAAGGAGGGCGGGCTCCTGTCGTTGCTGGGGCCGATGCTGCGGCGCCATACGGCGGGACTTCCCCTCGGCACCGGCGACGACGTGGCCATCACGGGCGACCGTCTCGTCTGGACCATCGACACAATGGTGGAGGGGACGCACTTCCGTTGGTACGACGATCCGCTCTGCACACCGCAGGCGATTGCGTCGAAGCTGGTGGCCTCCAACGTGAGCGACCTTTGCAGCAAGGGCGCCACGCCGCTTTGGGCGCTGCTCTCGTTCGGCGTTCCCGCCGACACGCCGGTGGGGCGCATTGCTGGTTTCTTCGAAGGGCTCGACGCCGCCTGCAATCGTTATGGGCTGCGCCTGCTGGGTGGCGACACGGTGGGGGCGCCACAGTGGTCGCTCACGCTGGCGGTCGTCGGTCACCTGCCGGAGCCGCTTCCCATTGCCGCGCGTAGCGCCGCGCAGCCGTGCATGTGTGTCTATACAACCGGCTGGCCGGGCGAAAGCGGCGCTGGATTCAAGCTGCTGAACCGAACCGCCGCCGAGTTGCACCCCGATGACCGCGCGCAGCTCATCCGCCGTCACCTCGCGCCAGAGGTAGATCCGGCGCTCGGCAGGCGTCTGGTGGAACGGCTGGCGCCCCTTACCATGATTGATTTGTCGGACGGGCTGGCGAAGGACTGCGGGGAGATTGCCGCTGCCAGTGGCGTTGGTATTGTCCTGGAGTCGATTCCGGTCTCCGAGGCGCTCGCAGCAGGCGCGGCGGCGCTCGGCGAGGACCCGATCCGGCTGGCGCTGTATGGCGGCGAAGACTACGAGCTTCTTTTCTGCACGGCGGCCCCGGAGGCGGATGTGCGAGCTGCCGCCGGCGCGACGCCGGTCCATCGCATCGGCTCCGTGATCGAGGGTGCAGGGGTCTTTCGATCGGTCGATGGGCGGATCGAGCGTCTTTCAGGTGGGGCTTTCGATCACTTCGGCTGATTCGCGCTGTCTCATTGACCCATCGCCGCGACGTCTCCCACGATAAACTCGTGAGTATGGATTTTCCTGTCCCGGAGGCCCGTCCCGTGAAGCCGGAAGAAGAGTCGTTGATGGAACTCGCCATGAAGAACCGCCTGCTGACGCGCAAGCAGGCGGACATGATTCGCGAGGAGTTGGACCTCTTCCCCGGGGAGACCGCCGGGCACCTGCTCCTGCGGCGTCACTATGTGACGGAAGAGCAACTTGCCGACCTAGAGCAGGCGCTTGGTGGCGGGGCCGCTCCCTCCGAGATCGATCCGGCGGAGATGACGCCCACGCAGGTTGTGATGCAACCGCGCGCCCAGGCTCCGGCGGCGACACCTCCTGCGCAACGTCCCCAGCCTCCGACGGCACCCGGCGTGGCCCCCTCATCGGGTGCGCCGCGCCAGCTTTCCATCGCGGACCTGAAGGCAGGGAACGCTCCCCCGCCGAACATCCGAAACGCCGCGGCGGCCGCTGCCGTGGGTGTGGATCCGCGCGGAGCCCAAGTGGCACCGCCCGCGGCTGCCGCTCCGGCTCAGCCTGCCCCAGCGCGTCCTGCTCCCACCGCCGCCCAGGCCGCCGCAGGCATGCCGAAAAACCTGGCTGGGTTCCTTCGCCTCGCGCGACACTGGGGGGCATCGGACCTGCACTTGTCCGTGGGGCGCCCGCCGTTCGTCCGCATCCATGGAACCGTTCGCTACATGGAGATGGAACCGCTGACTCCGGAACGCGCGAAGGAACTGAACTTTTCGGCACTGACTCCTGAGCAGGCCGCAGAGGCGACCGAGCTCCAGCAACTCGACTTCGCGCTTGAGATCCCCGGCGTGGGTCGCCATCGCTGCAACGTCTTCAAGCAGCGCCTCGGTTGGGACGGCGCCTACCGCATCGTGAGTGCGGGGATTCCCACCATCGAACAGCTTGGCCTCCCACCTGCGGTGAAGATGTTCACCGAGTATCATCAGGGCCTTGTGATGATCACCGGCTCTGGCGGTGCGGGGAAGACGACCACCGCGGCGGCGCTCCTAGACATCGTGAACGGGCACCGGCCCGACCACATCATCACGGTGGAGGACCCGATCGAGTACGTGCTCTCGCCCAAGAAATGCCAGGTGACGCAGCGTGAAGTCGGGCGCCACACGCAGAGCTTCGGCAATGCGCTTCGCGCCGCCCTGCGCGAGGATCCGGACATCATCCTGGTCGGCGAGATGCGCGACAAGGAAACCACCGCCATCTCCATCAGCGCATCGGAGACGGGCCACTTGGTCTTCTCGACGATGAACACCTCCTCGGCGGCGCGCACCGTGGCGCGCATCGTCGACTTCTATCCGGTGACCCAGCAGGCGCAGGTGCTCACGATGGTGGCGGAATCGCTTCGTGGCGTCATCACGCAGCAGCTCGTTCCCCGCAAGGATGGCCGCGGCGCCGCGCTAGCGCCGGAGTTGCTGGTGAACGTCAGCGGCGTCGCCCAGCAGATCAAGGAAGGGAAGACACACATGATCTCCTCCATGATCCAGAGCGGCAAGAAGTACGGCATGGTCCTGATGGACGAGTCGTTGATGAACCTCGTCAATGGTGGAATCATCAGCGGTCGTGAGGCCTACAAGCGCGCGGCCAACAAGATCGGCTTCGAGTCGGTCCGCAACAACGACTAAGGGGGAGACGGGCAATGAGGCTGGCACTGGCAACAATCGTTGGGATGGCGATCGCGGTCGCCATCCCATGCTTGGCGGAACGCGTCGATGCGCCCACCGCCGTAACGGCCGAGAGTGAGACGCTGCAGAAAAATAGCTTCACCCTGCGGGTACTCGACGAGGCAGGCAAGCCCGTCTCGAAGGCGCGGACCCGTGCTGTATTGACGGCGCGTGGAGGCGGCTGGTGGACGAAGACCCAAATCGGAGAGGCCAACCGAAAGGGCATCGCCAAGTTGGAGGTTTCCGAGGGATTGCGGAAGCAAATGGGGATCGATAAGATCGAGCTCTTCGTATCCGCCCCGGAGTACGCCTTCGCCACCTTCACCATGACGGCGGCCGAACTGAACGCATCGAAGGTGATCGACGTCAAGTTATCCCGGGGCGAGGTGGGGCGACTGCGCATTGCGGGACCCGATGGGCGTCCCGTGCCGAGCTCGGCGTCCGTGCTCGTCCAGAGCGGCAATTTACTGGGTCCGCTCTCGTCGAAGGAGAAACCCTTCTCGGTGGCCCCCGCAAAGGCCCAGGGCGACGGCGGCTTCGCCTTCAATCTGCCACCCGATGCGGAGGATCTATACCTCCTCATCGACGTGCCCGGCATGATCTCGCATTACGCGGAAGGACCGCTCAAGGCGTCTGACCTGACCGGCCCGCCCTACCAGATCGTGCTTCCGAAGGCCGGCGGTATAGACGTGACGCTGAAGGCCGATCCGCCGATGCCAAAGGACGGGCCACCGGTCCTTGCCACTCTCTCGCTTAAGGTTGGCAGGAGATCTCTTTGGATTCCCCGCTCCGGCAGCCCCAGCCACGACAAGCTCGAAGTGAGGGTCGATCATACCGCGCCCGGGAAGTATAGCCTACTCTATCCCGTCCAAAGCGATGGCCGAAGCACACGCATGGAGACCGAGACGTTGCTGGTCAAGCCAGGCGAGACGCTGACGCGCGAAATTGTCATCGACCCGACCAAACCAAACGCACCGCCCTCAGAGGACGCCGCCCCACGTGTTGGCGAAGTCGCGCCGGACTTTGCCCTGACGACTCTCGACGGCACGGGAACCTTTCGTCTCTCCGATTTCCGCGGCAAGATTGTCTATATCGACTTTTGGGCCACCTGGTGCGGTCCATGCCAGCAGCCGATGGCCGACAATGCAGAGATCTGGAGTCGCCGTTCCGGCGAGTGGAAGGACAAGGTGGTCATCCTGGCCGCCAGTTGCGACAGCGATGCCGAACAGCTCCGGACCTGGGTGAAGGACAAGGATTGGGGGAGCCTCACCCACGGTCATCTTTCCGACTACGATTCCGTCCGCGACGCATACAGCATCGATGGCATCCCCACCTGCCTGTTGGTCGATCCCGCGGGAAAGGTTGTCTGGCGCGGTCATCCGGCGAGATACCCGCTGGAACAGGAGATCGACAAGCTGTTGAAGCCGGAAATCCAGCCATGACCCGTCTAGCAATCTATCAAGCTATCAATCTATACACCACCATCCAAGCCGGAGTCCCAGCCAATGGCAGTCATTGACGAACTCTTCGACAAAATGCTCGGCAGCGGCGCCTCCGACCTCCACTTGTCGGAAGGCCAGCCACCCAAGCTGCGCCTCCACGGCGAGGTCGTGCCCATCACCGAGTTCGGCCTTCTGGAGCGCGAACGCTTCCGCGGGATCCTTCGCGAAATCCTCGACGAGAAGCGCTGGAACGTCTTCGAGGAGCGCGGCGACATGGACTTCGCCTACGCCTACGAATCGAAGGCCCGCTTCCGCGCCAACTACAACAAGCAATACGCGGGTTATGGGGCGGTCTTTCGTACCATTCCATCGAAGATCCTGACGCTGGAGGACCTCGGCGCGCCCGAGGTTTTGAAGACCTTCGGCACCTACAATTCGGGGCTTTGCCTGGTGACGGGTCCGACCGGCTCCGGCAAGTCAACAACGCTGGCGGGCGTGATCGACCACATCAACTCGAACCAGGCGCGCCATATCCTCACCATCGAGGAACCGATCGAGTTCGTCCATCCCATCAAACGGTCGACCATCGTGCAGCGCGAGGTGGGCATCGACACGCGGAGCTTTGCCGATGGTCTGAAGGCCACGAGCCGCCAGGATCTGGACGTGCTTCTCGTCGGCGAAATGCGCGACCTCGAAACCATCGCCCTCGCTGTCTCCGCCGCCGAGACCGGCACGCTGGTCTTCGGGACGCTTCACACCAACAGCGCCATCAAGACCGTCGACCGTATCATCGACGTGTTCCCGTCGGACCAGCAAAACGCCATCCGCCAAACGCTGGCCGTGTCGCTGAAGGCCGTATGCGCCCAGTTGCTCCTCAAGCGCAAGGGCGGCAAGGGCCGCATCGCCGCCCACGAGATCATGGTGCAGACCCTCGCCATGTCGAACACGATCCGCGAAGGCAAGAACACGATGCTGACGCAGATCATCATGTCGAACCGCTCCATCGGAATGCAGTTGATGGACGACTGCATCGAGGGTTACCTCCAGAAAGGACTGATCGACGGCGAGGAGGCCTTCATGAAGGCGCTCGAAAAAGATCGGTTCCGCCAATACGCACCGAAGGGAATGGAGTGAGAGCGCGATGCTGACCAGCCTGGGTCTCCGAAACTTCAAGTCGTGGAAGGAGCTGGACATCAAGTTCGCCCCAATCACGGCGATCTTCGGGACCAACAGCTCCGGTAAATCGAGCATCATCCAGGCGCTGCTGCTGATGAAGCAGACGGTGGAATCGCCGGATCCGAAGGTTGTTCTGAATCTTGGCGGGGATGAGCGCTCCCTTATTGATCTCGGTTCCTTTAGTGACGTCATCCACGAGAAGTCTTCACAATCCATGTTGGGGCTGGACCTGAAATGGTCGACGTTCTTTGATCTTCCGGACCTCACAGATGAGAACCCTGATACAAATGTGACCCCGTTGAGATGGGATCACGCCTTCGAGTGTCAGATAGGCGAGGGAAAGTCTGGACAGATCAGAATTGAGAAGCTCGGCTACTCGAACTCCAATCGAGGGATTTCAGTGTTCGCGTCAAACGATAGCGAGGATCGCTACCGAATCGACGTTTGGGATCGCACACCCCCACTTCGAGACGAGCGAGAGCCCTTGCTAGACGAGGGTCGTGAGCCCCCAACTTTCTGGAGACTCACTGAAACCCAAAGAGCAGAATTGGCGAGTCTAAGCGGGGCTCCCATGTTCGAGTACGATTTCTATCGAGCGATGGGGTCCATCTACTATCTAGGTCCCCTCCGGGAGCCTCCCAAGCGCACCTACCAGTGGAGTGGCTCCGCCCCGAGTCACGTGGGAATTGCTGGCGAACAAACGGTCTCTGCCTTGCTGAGTCCGCGCGCCCAACACAAGGAGGGCGCCGAGGAGCACACCATCGCCGAACTGCTTGCCTACTGGCTAAAACGCCTGTCTTTGGTAGATACATTCGAGGTGCGACCTATTGCTGCGGGAGAAAAGGTATTCCGGGCCATTATTCGGCAGTCTTCAGCCTCGAAGGAAGTCCTTCTCCCCGACGTCGGCTTTGGCATCTCCCAAGTGCTTCCCGTCATTGTCCAGTGTCTATACGTCCCGTCGGGCTCCACCGTCATCTTGGAACAACCGGAGCTGCACCTTCACCCCAAGGCCCAGACGGAGTTGGCCGATTTCTTCATCTATGTGGCGAAGAAGCGGGGCGTGCAGCTCATTATCGAAAGCCATAGCGAGCACCTCCTTCAGCGCCTTCAGCGTCGCTTGGCAGAGGCTTCCGATGTAGACGGAATCCCCGCGGTATTCCCCGATGATGTGGCCCTGTATTTCACGCGAATCGGGGCCGGGGGCTCCACGCTTGACGAGTTGCGGCTGGACGAATTCGGCAACATCAAGAACTGGCCAAAGGACTTCTTCGGCGATCCGATGGGGGAGGTCGCAGCAATGGTCAAGGCGACTCGCGCAAGGAAGGAACGTGGTAAGTGACGGGGTATCGGATCATCGACACGAACGTGCTTGTTTGCGCCAGCGGCGCTACGGCGCATGCTTCCGAGGCGTGTCGGCAAGCTTGCGAGGACTTTATTCTATCCTGCTTGGAAGAAGGCATCACTGTTCTGGATGATGGACATCGCGTGCTGGATGAGTACTCTCGCTACTTCAACCATTCCGGCCAGCCGACCGTCGGAGATCAATTCTTCCGACGCCTCCACAACTTCGTCGCCAACCCTGACATCTGTATGCAGGTTCCGATTACTCCAAATGAGGTCAGGGGTTTCGATGAGTTCCCTGACGATCCCGATCTGGCTCGCTTCGATTGGAGCGACAGGAAGTGGGTCGCGGTCGCCATTGCTGCGGGTCGAATTGCGCCGATCTACAATGCAACGGATTCCGACTGGGCGATCTGCGCCGCGCCGATCAGGCGCCACGGTGTGGAGGTTGTGGAACTTTGCCCAGCCGACTGCGTACCGACGAATCAGTCAGCCTCAACCAGTATACCACACTAGAAAGGTTCTGTACGAAATGATTTGGATTCACCGTGTCACCATCCTGCTTGTTGCCGTTCTCCTCGCAACCACGACATTCGTCCGCGCAGCCGAGGTCATCGAGGAAACCTTCCATAGCGATGCCACCGGGACCGAGCAGCACTATCGCCTGATCGTCCCGAAGGGTGCGACGGCGGAGGCGCGTGTGCCGTCTTTGTATATACTCCACGGCGCCTATGGCAGCTATGTCGACTGGACCGACAAGACGAACGTCGAGGAGTTGGCGGATCGTTACCGCATGGTGCTGGTCTTTCCCGACGGCGGCCAGTTCGGTTGGTATGTGGACAGCCCCATCGACAAGCCTTCGCAGTACGAGACGATGGTGGCGAAGGAACTGGTCGCGGCGGTCGACGCCAAGTACCCGACCATCGCCAAGGTCGAGGCGCGCGGTATCATGGGGCTCAGCATGGGCGGACACGGCGCGATCAGCCTGGCGCTCAAGCATCGCGACGTCTTCGGCTCCGCTTCGTCGCTGTCCGGCATCCTGCGGCTTGAGAACCATCCCGACAAGTGGCACATCGTCGACCGCCTGGGACCCTTTGCCGAGAACGAGGATCGTTGGAAGTCGAACTCTGTCTATACACTGGTCGAATCACTGAAGGACAATCCCATGCCGATCCTCTTCGACTGCGGCGTGGACGACACGGCAGCGATCCAGGATAATCGCGACCTACACGAGAAGCTTGTGGAGCTGAAGATTCCTCACATCTGGCGGCCCTTGGCGGGGGTTCATAGCTGGGAATACTGGCAGCGCAACCTCCAGCCGCACCTGAATTTCCACCAGGCACAGGTGATTGCGGAGCTTCCGAATGAAGAGAAGTGGTTCGCATTCAACTACAAGCGGGAGAAGATCTTCTTCGACGAGAACGCGACGCTGAGCATCGATCCGCCGACGTCGCCGACGATGGTGGTGGCCGGTTCGTCGTCTGTACAGGGACTGAAGTCCTCGCTGCTCCCCGAGTGGCGCGTCTTCAACCGCGGCATCGCCGCGGACCGCGTGGGACTCACGTCACGCGGCCTTTCGCAGCGCATGGAGGAGTCGTTCTTCGACATGAACCCGGACGTGGTCGTGATGAAGATCGGTCGCAACGACCTGAGCGCGGCACAGACTGGCGATGGAACGCCGACTCTGGAGCAGATGACGGAGCATTATGAGGGCATGGTGAAGCAGGTGCGCGAGCGGTTGCCGAATTCGAAGCTCATCATCACGAGCGCGTTTCCGGTGCGGAACAGCTACACGCGTCTGCGCGAGCCGATCCTGCCGTGGAATGAGAAACTTCGCGAGATTGCGGAGCGCAACGGCGCGACCTATATCGATGTCCATACGCCGCTCCTGGACGCGGAGGGCCTGGTCGCCCCCGAGTACACGGCCGAGGGCCTTCACCTGTCGGCGAAGGGCTACGCGAAGTGGGCCGAGGCCATCCGCAAGGCCGCGACAAACCCGTGATCCGTGGTGGTTGTCAGATGTGGTGTCCGCGACCGACGTCGCGCCAAGAGGGAGGAGTCGTGCCGTGTTGACCCGATCGTTTGCCCGCCTGATGGCGGCCGGTTGCCTGCTGGGGATGTCCGTCGCGGTGCACGCCGCGGATGGCGTCGAACCGCTGGAGGAGCGCTGGTCGGTGGAGCGCGGCGCACCCCTCAACGAGACCAGCGTCATGCGGGCCTACGGCCTGAAGCTCTTCTGCGCAGGTAACGGCGAGGCAGGACCAGTACTCCACAGCACAAGTCTCGAAGTCGGCAGGATTTCCGACACGGTTGAGTCGGTGCCGCTGGAGGGCATCCCCGCTGCACTGCGATTGGCCGACATCCAGCCGGTTCCTTCTGCGATTCGCTTTGCGCTCGGTGGCGAGGTGGATGGGAAACCAGTTGTCTATACGGCGGAGATTCTCGGGGACGCCGCGCTGGGAGCATGGGAGCCCGCGCTCGCCATTCCGTCGCCACAGCCGGAAACGCTCACGGCGCTCGGAAGTTCCGGCGAGTTCCTCGTCGCCTTCACGCGCCGCGCGATCGAGAGCGGGACGGTCAACACGGGTTGGGTCATCAATCTTGCCGCTCCCGACGCCGACAAGAAATGGATCGAGCTCACCTTCGATTCGTCGCGCCGCAGCGGTCACGCCTCGCTCGCGCTCGATTCGATGCTGCTGCTCGCGGGTGGTGTTCGCGAGGACGGGAGCGGCCCGGTCGGCATGGTGGATCTCATGCCCTTCGATGGGTTGAAGGTCTCTCCCTGGAACAAGACCTTTCCGCCCGTGCCCGGCGTGGTGCGAGAGGTTGTTGGGGCCAGTTCGACACAGGGAGCCTTCCTCCTGCCCCAGGTCACTTCCACGGACAAGCCAACCAGTACCACTGTCTATACAAGCTTCAATATGGGGAATAATCGGCTCTCACCGTGGACGGCGAATCCTGCGGTGCGCGCCGCCGAGCCCGTGCGTGCCACGACCTTCGATCCGGCGAACAGCCAGCTCATCGTGATGACGGGCGCTCCGGGGAGCGAGACCGTGCGACTGAACTCCTATGCGATTTCTCCACTGGCCGTCGCGCGACGTCCGACGATGGCCGACGCCGAGCGTGATCGGATGGCGCAACTCGCGCCGAAGATCGCCGCGGTGAACGTGGACGATGCGATCCTTCAGGCGCGTGAAAAGGGCTCCTTCGTCTTCGTGATCATCACGGACGGCAGCCCCGATCAGGACCTGCGTACGCGCATGGAGATCGGCAAGTCCGCCTTCCGCTACATGATCGGCACGAGCGAGACGACGCTGCTCTCCGGTGCAGCGGGTGCCGAGGTGGCGAAGCGATTTGGCGTTTCAGGCACCCCGGCATTCCTTGTCATCAACAACAAGGGCGCGCTGGAGAAGAGCTTCTCCGGGAAGCTGCCCACGCCCCCGGAGATGCTCGAACTCACCGCGCCGATTCGCGCACCGCGCGATCCCCGCTAACGCCCCTTTCTGGGGGCGGTGGGTGCCGTCACGGACACGGCGTCCCAGGTGCCGCTCGCGGGTGATAGCACCACCGCCGACGGCTGCTGCACCACGCAAAGCCGTCGCGCCTCGCCACGCTGCTCCACATGCGCCACGGGGCGCCAGCTCCCCGGATTGAGCAGCGTCACGGTGCCGCGCCGCCGGGTCCGCAACTCGCGGATCGACGGGACGTGCGTGTGGCCACTTGCGAGGAACCGGAAGCTGTCCGGCAGCGTGCCGATGAGCGACCCGGGCCGTCCCTCCGCCGCGCGCCGGAGCCCGCGCGCAATGGCCAGCTCCTGCTCGCTGCCGACGGTAACGAAGTCCGGCGCTCCGTTCCCGGAAAGGAAACGCTGCAACTCGTGCAGCAGCGCACAGGCGGGACGCGAGGCGCGCCCGATCCAGCGGACCACCTGGGGCGCCAGCTCGTCGAAGCCCGGCAGGTCGGCCCGGCGCCCGGCTTCCCAGAGCAGTTCCAGCAGCGTCACCAGGTCTGCGCCCTTGTCGATCAGCGGGAAGTGGGGCTCGAGTTGGTTCACCAGCAGGCGGACGATGCGGAAGCCGAGGCAGTCCGCGTCCGGCTTGCTGAGGCGCACAATGCGGTTGAACGGGTCCCACTGGTGGCCGTGCTCCGCATAGAGGCCCGCCGCCGGGTCGGCGAAGTGATGAATCGGCAATCCCCCGGCGTGGGCGTTGAGCGTGGAGAAGACCTCCTGCACGATGGCCCAGGCGTCGGGGTCGACGACCGGCTGGTCGTGGTTGCCAACCACCCAGGTCACCAGCCCTCCCGCGGCGATCCACCCGCGAACGGCGGCGACGAATCCCGGATGCGCTTGCAGTATGCGGACGAGCGCCTGCGACCAGGGCTCGCGGCGGTGGCGGGCCTGCCACAGGTCGACCACGTCCCCCAGCAGGAGCAAGTGGGGCTGGAGCCCCTGCTCGTGGGCGGTGGCCAGTTGCTGCTCCAGAAAGCGGGCAAAGGCGGTGTCCAGAGCCGTGATGGCGCGCGGGCGCTGCGCGGCGGAGGGACCCCGCGCCTCGCTCCCCCAAAGGAGGAAGTCCTCCCGCTCATCTCCGGCTCCCAAGTGCAGGTCACTGACGATCACGTAATGCATGTTGTTTGTCTCCTTGTCGACGCGACGTGGAGCCGATGCTTCATGCGACCGTCTGATTTGTCCCTTGAACGGCTCTGATTTTGTTCTGATTCTTGTCTGAACGCCGCCGAGCGAGGGGGAATGCGCCATGCCGCGCGAGGAATTTACCGTCCGCATCACGCCCAAGGGCGAAATCATCATCGAGGTCGACGGAATGCCCGTCCGGCAGGTGAAGGACCTGATGGAGTATCTGGAGGAGACGCTGGGGCCGGCGCGACAGGTGGAACCGGACGATCCCGGTGACGCGGGTTTCGTGCGCCTGGAGGAGGTTTCGGGACTGGAGGCGACGGGGGAGCTTGATCGAGCGCGCGAGGACCGCCTGCGTACCTCGGAGGAGGAATAGAACCCTGCTCTTCCGCGGCGAATTGTGCTTGTAACTTTTCAGGATCACCGGGATTGCTGGGTGGCCTTTTGGCAAGTTCTGCCCATTCCCCCCCGGAGGAGTCTGAATGATTTCTCGACTCGTTTCCCCTTTGGCGGCCGTTTGCGGTGTGTTGGTGACGGCGCTGGCTGGTGTCGCCTCGATGGCGCCAGCCGCCGTCACGACCACACTCGATCTGCCAGCCCGGCCTGCGGGAGCCATGACCGGCTCCCAGTTCTACAGCTACGTCCTGAACATGACCGATGCGCAGCGCGAGCAGGCCATCGTGAATGAAATCGCGACCGGCAACATCCCGAGCTTCCTGCGTTCGCTCAAGCCGATCACGGTGACGTCCGGCGGAAACAGCGCGACGTATTATGTGACGAATGACTATATGGCCATTGGGTCGGATGCGGATTTCTTCCGGATGCCGATGTCTGCCCCCCTTGCGCAGCAGATCGCCGACCTGGCCGGTTGCAGCCTGACCACGCGCAAGATCACCAATGACGTCTATACAAACGCGACCGTCAAGCTGGCGCCCTATCCGTACAGTCCGTCCAGCTACGACATCGACTCGATCGAGGTGATGTGGCTCCATCACAACTCGGTGGAGAATCAGCGTTCGGGCTATGCAAACGACCTGCTGATCGGCGGCATCAAGAAGGACGTGGTGGTGTCGAAGCAGACCGCCACCCGCCCTTCACCGGCACGTGTCTGTATATACGGCTGGCACCAGCTCAATGGCTCGCCCATCCAGCCGTTGTCGACGGTGCACGAGAGTACCTACGAGGATTACAGCCACGGCATCCGTCTGGTCGGGAAGAACATCCTGGTGAACGGGTCGGAGACGACCGTCGCGGCGACGCTGATGAACTCGACGACCTCCGCGCTGCTGAGCGACGAAGGCACGTTTGGCACCGTCGATGTCGCCTATCCGGTACCCAGTCCCTATCCGCTTCCCGGCGGTCCAGAGTTGATCCTTAACGGCAGCTTCGAGGGCACCTATGTCTCCGGTGTTGCGCCGAACTGGACCAGCTTCGTGGTGTCCGGCACGCCGACTTTTGGTCGCGCGAGCCTCAACAAGTACGACGGCAGCTATTCACAATACTGGGCCAGGACCGATACCGCGGCGTTCGATGGTGGCGTGCGCCAGACCGTGACCGTGACGCCGGGTGCCACCTATCGCATCCAGGGGAAGATCAAGCGCCAGTCCACGTTCACCGGGACGACGCTGCAGCTCGGCTATGATCTGACGGGCGGCACGAGTGCCACGGCTGGCTCCGTTGTCTATACGGAGCTCGTCTCGACCACCGCCGACAATGTGTGGGCGTCCTACGATGTGACGGTGACGGCGACGTCCTCCGCACTGACCGTCTTCGCCCGCGCAGGCCACAGCAGCACAAGCGGTGGCGCGAACGCCTACTTCTATGTGGACGCGGTCTCCGTCACCCAGACCGGCGCTGCTCCCACCCCGACACCGTCGCCCACGCCGACTCCCTCGCCGACGCCGACGGCCACTCCGACACCAACGGTCACACCTACGCCCTCACCGACTCCGACGCCGACGCAGAAGCTGGTGAACGGCAGCTTCGAGGGTGGCTTCACGTCCGGTGTTGGCAACGGCTGGACCAAGTTCGCCACGGTCAGCACGCTCACCCACGGTCAGGCGAGTGTGAACAAGGTGGACGGCAGCTATTCGCAATACTGGTCGCGCGGCGACACCGCCGCCATGGATGGCGGCGTCTATCAGGTCATCAGCGTGACATCCGGCGGATCGTACAGCATCGCGGCCCAGATGAAGCGCCAGAGCACCCTGGCGGGAACATCGGTTCGCGTCGGCTATGACCTAACCGGTGGTACCGACCCGACGGCAGCATCGGTTGTCTATACAGACATCACCGGCAGCACCGACAACGTCTGGAATCCGTTCTCGACGACGGTGACCGCCACGGGGTCAACGATGACGATATTCCTGCGCGCGGGACACACCGGCACGACCGGTGGGACCAACGCCTACTTCTACGCGGACGCGGTTTCTGTTCTGGGGCCGTGACCTTCTGGTGTGATGCGCCGCGCGGGCACTCGCTCGCGCGGCGCCCTTTACGCTTGGGAGTCGTTTCTCAGAAATTCACCCCATGCATCCAGCCGCAGGTCCTGCCACCCGCCCTGCTCGGCGGGGAATGCGCCACGGGAAGCGGCAGCCATGATACCATCGAGAAGCTCCAGGAAGATCGCATCCTTGCGATTGGGATGGAGCAACCACGCCCGGGGGTCGTCGAGTATGAAGCGACGGGCACCCCCGGCACCCGCGTTCTGGTGGAGCAGGAGTTCCGGGCTGGGCGGCCAGCCTCGGCCTGTGATCCAGCGTGCTGTATAGACAGCGAGACGCTGGAACCCGCACGGAAGCGGGAGGTGGCGCGCCAGCATCTCGCGATCGACGAGCAGGCAGCGCGTGCTGAACCAATCGTCGAGCCAGCCGCCTTGGACGCGAGCCTGCATGACACCGGAATTACGCTCGGGCTGGTCCTGGGAGGACCCGGGAGCATGAAACGGAGGAGTCAGTCGCGGGACAGCGGCGAGCGTCGTTGGCTGTGTCACCATGCGAGGGATCGCGGCGGCGGCCCAATCGAATCCGTGCTCCTGATGCAGGATCATGTCGGCGTCGTAGTGTAGGACAAACCGCGTCGTCGGCAGTTCGAACGCGGCAAAGTAGGCGGTCAGCGCACAGCCCATGAAGTCGTGTGTTCGCCTGATATCGATGCCGAGGAAGCGCCGATTGAGGCGCGCGATGAGCGGATCACCGGGCTCGATTGTATAGACATCGTCGATAGGGACAAGGGAGCGGAGGCGTTCGACCAGTTCGCGGGTGGCATCGCAACGCTTGCGGAAATCCGCGACCGGAAATCGCTTGTCCGGGTCGATGGCAGCGGTGCGTTCGGGGCGGCAGAGATCCACGACAAGCAGCACGGTCGCGGCGGACGGATGTGCCCGCACCAACGCGGGGATGGTCCTCTCCGCATATGCAAGATCGCCCGGAGAGAGGTTGATCTGGAGCGTGTAGTCGCTCATGCTCAACCTTCCCTCCGGGCGATGTGGTGTTTCAACGATCGCTTGGCTTAGCGGCCGGCGGTTTTCTCGAACTTCTTCTCGGCCTTCTTGCGTTCCTCGGCGTTGAGGATCGCCTTGCGGATGCGGATGTTGAGGGGCGTGACCTCGACGAGTTCGTCCTCGGCGAGCCACTCCATCGCCTGGTCGAGCGACATGCGGCGGGGAACATCGAGGCCGCCGTCGATTTCCTTGTTGGCGGAGCGGTGGTTGGTGAGGGCCTTGCGCTTGGTCGGGTTGCAGGGCATGTCGTCGGGGCGGGAGTTCTCGCCCACGACCATTCCTTCATAGACCATTTCCATCGGCGCGACAAAGAGCGTGCCGCGGGTCTGGAGGTTTTCGAGCGCATAGCCGGTCGCCTCGCCCGTATCCATGGAGATCATGGACCCACGCGTGCGGGAGACAACCTCGCCGCGCCACGGATAGTAGCCGACGAAGCGCGAGGCCATGATGCCAAGGCCGCGCGTGTCGGTGAGGAACTCGTTGCGGTAGCCGATGAGGCCACGGGTGGGAATGTCGAACTCGAGGCGCACCATGCCGGTACCGCTGGAGACGAGGTTCGTCATTTCGCCCTTACGCTTGGCGAGCTTCTCGATGACGATGCCCTGGTAATCCTCGGGCACGTCGACGACAAGCTTTTCGAGTGGCTCGAGGAGCTGGCCGTCCGGGGCACGTTGGGTGATGACTTCCGGGCGGGAGACGCAAAGTTCCATCTGCTCGCGGCGCATTTCCTCGATGAGGATGCCGAGGTGCAACTCACCGCGACCGGAGACCTTGAGGCCGTCGGCGCGGCCGATGTCCTCAACACGCAGAGCGATGTTGGTCTTCAGTTCGCGCTCGAGGCGCTCGCGGAGCTGGCGGAAGGTGATCGCCTTGCCGTCGTTGCCGGCAAAGGGACCGGAGTTCACGAGGAAGAACATGCTGACGGTGGGCTCTTCGACCTCGAGGGGCTTGAGGGCGGGATTCGGGATTTCAGGAGAGCTGAAGGTGTCACCCATCTGGATTTCTTCCGGACCGGCGATCCACACGATGTCACCGGCGGAAACCTCGTCGACAGCCGTCTGCTCGATACCGCGGGCGACCCAAAGGTGCGTCGAGCGCTCGTTGTGGGACCCGACGGTCTCCCATTCGCCATCCTGGTGGCCCATGTCCTTCCAGCGCACTGTGGTGCGAACGAAGTGCTGGCCCTTCTTGTGGCGTCCCTGGAGGACACGCCCGCAGCCGATGCGGCCGATATAGTCGCTCCAGTTGAGGGTGGAAACCTGCATCAGGAACGGAGCGTCGAGGTCGACGGCAGGGGCCGGGACCTTCTCCACGATCGTCTCGAAGAGGGCTTCCATGCCTTCGTGTTTTTCCTTCTCCAGGTCGCGCACCAGCCAGCCGTTGAGGCCGGAGCCATAAAGCACGGGGAAGTCGATCTGCTCGTCGTTGGCGCCCAGTTCGATGAAGAGGTCGAAGGTCTTGTTGAGGGCGTTCTGGGGCTCGGCCTGGGGGCGGTCGACCTTGTTGATGATGAGGATGGGCTTCATGCCAAGCTTGAGGGCGCGCATGGTGACGTAACGCGTCTGGGGCATGGGGCCTTCGTTGGCGTCGACGATGAGGAGCACCGAGTCGACCATGGAGAGCACGCGCTCCACCTCGCCGGAGAAGTCGGCGTGGCCGGGGGTGTCGATGATGTTGATGAGGTAGTCCTTCCAAGTCACGGTGCAGTGCTTGGCGCGGATGGTGATGCCGCGTTCCTTTTCGAGGACGTTATTGTCCATGACGCGCTCTTCCACGCGCGCGTTCTCGCGGAAGACGTGGGCTGCGCGGAAAATGGAATCGATCAGCGTCGTCTTGCCGTGGTCGATGTGGGCAATGATGGCGACGTTGCGAATCTTGTCGGGCGGAGTCATGGGAAGCCTTGTGTTGGACCGTCTCCCGGAGGCGCATGGGCACCCCCGAGGCGGGAGCAAGGTGCACACCCCCCCGCGGCGCGTCAAAGGACAATCGGGGGGCACGGACGGTTGTGCTATAAAGCGCGCCCCCCTCCCGGGCACCGACTCAGGGTTATTTCTTCATGTTCACGGCCTGCACGGGGACGGAAATGTCGGCCTCGCGGACCAGCTTGATGACCGCCTGCAGGTCGTCGATCGACTTGCCCTCGACGCGCAACTGGTCGCCCTGCGTGCTGGATTTCACCTTTATGCCGCTGTCCTTGATGAGGGTGTTGATGGCCTTGGCGGACTCCTTGTCGATGCCCTCGACCAGCTTGAGGTTCATGCGGATCGC
Organism: bacterium; assembly: GCA_016125005.1. GTDB lineage: Bacteria > Sumerlaeota > Sumerlaeia > SLMS01 > SLMS01 > WGMQ01. The sequence goes on from WGMQ01000004.1 coordinate 180,942, forward strand.
GCCGAGGGAGGCGTCCTCCTTCTTTCCCCAGTCGATGGTCTTGGGCGAGATCCCCTTCTTGGAGAAAACCTCCATCATCAGGTCGCGCACCGCATCCAGCTTCATGTTGTCGGGCACTTCCAGCTTGATGACCTTGTCCTTCTTGTTCAGCTCCAGTTCGATCTTTGCGTCCTTGAGGTCGTAGCGCTGGCTGATGCGCCGCTTGGTGTCATTCACCGCGTCGTCGATGACTTGCAGGTCCAGCTTGTTGACGAAATCGAAGGTGGGCATGGGGGAGAGTCCTCTTGGGCAAAGGCATTTGACGGCATGTTGCCGAGGTGACCGACGCGGGTCAATGGTCCGCCGACGAGTCGCCGCAGGCATCCCCGCCACCCCGCTCCCCGCGCCTCATGAATAATCGGCGTTGACAGCGGGGGGCCTCCCGACGCTGATTTCTCTCCCTCGCGTGGGGGTGTAGCTCATCTGGTAGAGCGTCGCGTTCGCAATGCGAAGGTAAGGGGTTCGAGTCCCCTCACCTCCACCACCGATAACCTCAAAGCCGATTCGTCAAATCGCGTTTCACATCGCCTTGCGCAACCGCGCAGCGGTCGAGCGAAGGAAGATTGTGCCCAGTCCCAGTTGCAGGATGCGCGCGGCGATCAGGGAACCCTGCGCCACGTCCTTCTGCCACGGATCGATGAACGGGTTCAGGATGCTGGCGCTCCCGTGCATGGACCATAGGAGGACCGCATGGAGGCTTCCCATCGCCAGCGCGGCCGCCCAGGCCTGCGGCAGGAACGTGGCGGAGAGGGCGAGGGTGCTCAGGAGAAAATAGCCAAGGATCCCGCCGTGGATCAGCACGTGCGGCACGGCCAGACCGCCGTCGAGGAACGTGGACAGGACGATGGCGCTCGGCAGCACCAGCACCAGCAACGCGGCCATGGCGCCGAACATCCGAAGCCGCAGGAGCGCGCGCTCGCTGCCGCTGGCGAGCCAGACCAGTTCGAGGGTCCCCGCCTGCTGCTCGGTGCGGTAAAGCGCGGCGCCGAGGAGCGTGGCCCCCGCGAGGATCACGGCCTGCAAATAGCTCCACGCGGCGCTCGGCGTGTTGAAGACCCCCTCTGCCAGGGCGCCCGCGGCGACGGCGAGCGCCACGGAGCCGCCGAGAACAGGGAGCCGGATCCAACTGCGCAACGCGTAGAGGTTGAGACGGTAGCCTGCGCGACGATAGCCCGCCTGACCCTGCAACAGCGCCAACGCGCGGACGCGCCGCAGCCACTCGGCAATGACCGGCCGTGTGCCGTCGGGAGGGGCCTCGGTCACAGGACGAAACCCTTCTTCTTCGCGAGGATCTTCTTCCCCTCGGCGAGCATCTTCTGAAAGTCCGCGTTCGCCTCGAAGATCTGCTGTCCGTGAGCGCGAAGCGTTTCCATCACCTCGGCCTCGATGCGCTCCTCATCGGCGAGGTTCTGCACGATGGCGTTGCGAACGACCGACTTGATGGCCTCCGCGTCGCGGATCTCAGTCCCCGCGGACTTGGCCATAGCATCAACGACTCGCTGGGCGAGGAAATCAAGCTTGGCGCGGGTGATCTTGGAAGCCATTGGCGAAGAACCCTCCGGTCGGATAGAGGCCCCTGCGGCCACGGACGAGCGTCCGCCCGGGGAGCGGGAACAGGCAACGGGAAAGGGGGGTCATGGAAGCTTGAGGGCGGACGGCCAGACGATGTAGTCGCCGTATTGCTTGCTGCGCCGAACTTCGCCCCCCTGCGATTGGCCGAGAGAGGTCAACGTCCAGGACTCGCCCTCACGCGCGATCCAACCGGCCTTCTGAAGGCGGCTGAAGAGATCCTTGGGCGGAATGCCGTTCTGTTTCGCAAGCTGGGTGGTTGAGACTTGGCGAGAGTTCTCCGGTTCCTCGGGCGAAATCACCGACGGAGCGGGAGACGGGGCGGGCGCAGATGCTTTGAGTGTAGGAGCCTCTCCCTCCTTGGCCCCGGCTGGTGCGGGGATCCGCTCGACCGAGAGCTTGATTTCGTCGCTGATGCGGATGAGTCGAAGTGCCTCCTGATAGGCCTCAGCGTAGAGAGCCGAGTCGAACTCACGCTGAATGAGGATGCCCATCTCATTGTTATTCACTTGCGAGAACTCGTAGAGATTCATCGAGGTGACGATCGCCGACTGCTCGCTCAGGTAACACTTCGCGTGCAGGTTCTTGCAGAAGCTCAGCCGAACGTACTCCAACGTCTTGAGCCACGCGATCTCCTCCGGCTGCAATTCGTTCTTCCCATACACGACGCGGATGTCCATCTTGAGGCGATTCTTGTCCTCGAGAAGCTCGCGGATACGTTCGTTGAAGCGCAGGAATGGACTGATCAGAATCAGGCGTTCGGACGCCTGCTTGATCATGTCCTCGAGATAGTAGGTGGTCGCGGAAGTATTCAGGAACTTTGCCATCGTCTCCTCCTCGTGAGTGATGCCTTGGGTGCATTTTGTCAGAGGAATCCGCGCCCGCAACGGTATTGCTTGGGGGAGGTTATGGAATGCAGGACGTTTCCGTGACTCTTTGCTGAGGGACGATTCACCCGTCGAGACCGACCAGCGACCGAGAGATTGTGGCCTGAAGGGCCACGGGAGCCAAGCCCGGGTTGACCGAGCGATAGCGAGGGAGGCCCGGGTCGGGTCCCTGGGAAATTGCGGCCTGAAGGACCGCCGCAGGGCATGGCCGCAAGCCCCGCCAGGCATCCAGCAGGGGAACGAAGCGGCGGTCCTTCAGACCGCGCGGCCTCCTTCCCGCCACCCGGCCCTCACTCGCGTTGCTCGGTCAGACCGGGCTTGGCTCTGTCGGCCCTTCAGGCCATACCAGCAAGCAGGGGTCCATCAGGGAACCCGAACACCAGTACAGGTGAGGCAGTTCGAACAGGGCGTGAGCACTTCGCGGAAATCACCCGCAGTGCATGGGCGGACCTGCGTAGTTTCCGGCTCGCACCCCTGCCACGCGCCCCCGTCCCTCACACCACCGCCAAGGCCTGATACGCAGCGAGGGCGCTTTCGAGCTTCTTCTTCTCGCTGGCAGGGAGCTTGTCGAGCAGGCCGAGTTCCGCGTAGGTCTCAAGCTTCGATTCGGCTTCCATGCCCGCGTAGAGCACGTTCGGGTCGATGATCTGGCGTCCCATGATCTCCTCCAGCAGCCCCTGGCTATACGTCGGGCGCGTGGCGGCGGTGGACTGGGTGCCGTACTGGCCGAGGTTGCTGGCGAAAATGCCGGCGGCGCTGAAAGGGAGGAAGTCCTCGTAGCGGAGCCCCTCCTGGCGCACGAAGCCTTGCGCGACCAGTTCGTGGATGTTCGTGGTGGAGATCGTTCCCGCGGCAGCGAGGCCCTTGGCGGTCGGCGAGAAACGGCCAAAGACCAGTTCCTTCGCGAGCAGTTCAGGAAGGGTCTTCGGGATGGCCACGAAGGCCGCCGTGTAGGCCGCGTCGTAGGCGGCGAAGTCGCGCTTGATGAGGCCCGGATCCTTGGCACGATCCACCTCGGAGGCGGCCAGTGCGCTATCATAGAGGGCACGCCCCGCGGGTGTCGTCGCGTAGAAACGCTGCTCGATCTCGCCGAAGCGCGCCGTGTGTGCCGCGTCGACCGTGGTGCCGTCCGGCTGGTGGAAGATCACCGGCTCGGTCAGCGCCTTGTAGGCGTCCTGACGCAGCAGGATCGGCGTGTCGACGGCCGGTCCTTCGGTGAAGTCCTTGTAGCCCGAGTGCTTCAGCTTGGTCAGGTCCAGGTCAGGCGCGGAAAGGCGGTCGGCCAGCTTGGTGGAGAGGTCCTGGATCGCGCTGTCGGAAACCGTGCCCGTGGCAAACGCCTCGATGTCGTCGGCGCTCAGGTGGCGGAAGTGCAGCTTCATGTAGTCGCGGTCGCCGGTCTGGCGGAGCCACGTCAGAGCACGCGCCGCGCGGGCCACGAAGGTCGCCTTGTCCATCTCGCCCAGGCAATACTTCATGGCCGCCGTGTACAGGTCCATGCAGAGCGTGTTGGGCGTCAGGTGATTGAGGTGATGGCTCTCGAAGCAGGCGATGTCCGCCGCGATCTTGAAGCCTGCGTCGGAGAGTTCCTTGTAGAGCTGGAAGTCGTGGGCGTGGCCCGTCCACTTGAAGATGCGCGTGGCGCCCTCGCGCACCAGCTCCTCGCTCTCGGCCTCGCTGAGACCGCCCTCCTGCTCGTTCTTCAGGATGAGTTCCTTGGCGCGGTCCGTGAAGATCTGGCGACGGCTCAGCAGCTTGGCGACGCGCGCGGAAACCTCCGGCGCAAAGTAGTCGATCATCAGCAGCGAGCAGAACACGCGGTGTTCCGGATTGAGGGGCGAGCGGAACGCGGTCGCGATGATCGGCTGGCTCTTTCCGCCAAGGCTCGTCATGTCGTAGAAATTGTGGGGCAGCATGGCGAACGCCGCAAAGAACCCGGAGACCCAGCGATACTCCTCGCGCGTGCCGATGCGGATGGCGCCGTGACGCTCGCCGCTCGTCTTTTCGAGCTGCTCCGCCGTCAGCGTGAAGCCGCGGTGCAGTTGCGCCAGGAGCGCACAGACCGTCTCGTTCGTGACCTGGTTGACCAGGAGAGCCTTGTCATAGAGGGGCACTTCGCGCCCGAACATGGCGGACAGCTCGGCAAAGAGCCGGTGCTGCATCTTGATCTTGTCGGCAAAAACGGCGGTGGGCGTCGAAAGCATGGGATGGGTCTCCAAAGGCTCTGCGAGGAAGGTCAGTTGATCGCCTCATTCAAGACCGCCGGGCGCGGGTCTCGTTGCAGGCATCACAGTCCCGGAGCATGACCCAAGCCAGCCCACAAGGCAATCATTTCCGGTGGGGAGGGGCGGGGGTGTCGCGCGGGGTTGCCGCGATTCGCTCCGACATGCCTTGGCCGTCTGCCACTACGCCCCGAGCAGAACGTGCGAAAGAGCCTCGCCGCCGTCGTAGACGCCGTGTCCAAAAACACGAGTCCGCTTCAAAATCTCAGAACCCAGAAAATCCAGATCGACTATTTCATGAAGCGATGAAGAAACAGACTTGCCTGATCGGGAAAATCTGGCTTCGCCTCTACCCCATCTTTCCCTATTCGACCCCGAGCACAGCCGTAAGTCGCCTGTTGATCGTGTCCGCTCGTGAAAAGTCGGCACTACAGGTTAGAGCTGTACCTCGCCGCTGGGCAGGACTTTGGGGGGTGGTTGCTCCGGGAGCGTGATGCCGAGCTTGTGCAGGAGCAGGGCCGTCTCCTGGTCCGGTTCGGTATAGCGCTGGAGCAGGATCGTGCGGCCGTCGGTGGTGGGCAGGTGCACGTCGATCATTTGCATTCGAGTGAGTTTCTCGAGGATCGTGCGGGGCGTGAGGCCGCCCGCGTGAGCGCGCGAGACGTTCTTGAGCGTGACGTGCAGGCAGTAGGCGAGGAAGCAGATGAAGATGTGGGCTTCGATACGGGCGTCGGTCTGGTGATAGACGGGGCGTATAGACAGGTCGCCCTTGAGTTCCTTGAAGGCCTGTTCGATCTGCGTCAGCAGGATGTACTTTTCCCACAGTTCGCCTGGGGTCTCGCCGCAAAGGTTCGTGCGCAACAGGTAACGTCCCTCGCGGCGCCGCGTGGCCCGCAGCTTGGCTTTGTCGAGCGAGAGGAGGAAGTTGCTCCGGCCGCGCCCCTTGTCTTCATCGCGATAGACGTGCACGTTGACGAGGTTCCAAACACGCCCAGCGTCCTGTTTGGCCGCGCCAAGGCGCATGAGCAGCGTATCGCGCGTGAGCCGCATGGTCTGCAGTTCCTTGAGGCGAGCCCACAGTCGCTTGAGCTTCTGGCGCCGCATGGAGCGCTCCTTGCCGATGCGATCCGCGCTTTCCACGTAGACGTAAAGCTCGTTTTCGTCCTTCTCCTCAAGGAGCTTCACCCGCACGCTGTCGCGGGCTTGCTCCCAGGGCTTTTCCGCCAGGCTTGCCTCCAGCTTTGGGAGTCGCCCCTTCGGCGTGCCGACGAGGTAGCCGACCCCTTCGCGCCGCATCTCGCCGAGCGTTTCCTCGGTCGGGATGCCGCGATCCATCAGCCAGGTGCGCCGTACCTTGCCGCCGTAGCGGGACTCGATTTTCTGAAGGAAAGCCGGCAATGTGGAGGAATCGGCCGTGTTGCCGGGATAGACTTCGTAGGCGAGGGGGAAGCCATCGGGTGTGATGACGAGCGCAATGACGACCTGCTGGCAGTCGGGGCGATGGTCGCGTGAGTAACCGTAGGCCTTCTTCGAATCGCCACCGCTGGCCTGCGGCGAGGCCTCAAAGTACGTCGACGTCAGATCGTAAAGGAGCACATCAAACTGGGCGCCGAACAGGCCAGCCCAGCGCTCGCGGAGGAAGGAGAAGAGAGCCTCCCGGTGGTCCGACACCTTGTCTAGACATCTATACAGAGTATTCTTTGCCGAGAGCGCGGCGTCCTCCCCCAGCATGTCGGCAATGGCCGAGGTCTGCGCCCACTCGCTGTGCAAACGAAACTCGCTGCCCGGATCGATCAGCCGATACACCGTGAGCATCTTGAGGACATTGAGCCAGCGCGTGCCCTTGCGGCTCGGTTCCAGCCGCGGCTCCCAGAAGCGATCCAGATCGAGGAAATCCCAGAGCCAAAGCGCCAGAAAGCAACCTCCCCACCGGCGCGGGCGGCGTAGGCGGATGCCCTTGAGAACAACATGCACGGCCTCGCATTCAAGGCCGGGGAGGGCGTCGCGGTCGTCAGGAAACAGAGCCATCTGGCGCCGCTCGCCGGACTCGCCCGAGAGCGCCTCAATGGCGCGCACCCAACCGGCATGCTGCGCGTCGTTGAGCTCGCCGAGATGAAGGACCTGTCGCTGGACGATGCGCCCGCCCGCGAGGCGCTGGTTTTCCACCACTGAAAAGTGGCGGTGAATCTTGCCATTCTTGGCCCTTGTCTTCGCGCGCAGGAACATAGCGACGCGACAGTCCTAGCCCAGCACCGCGCCGTCAAGATAGTAGGTCGGCACTACAGCCGTTTTCAGAGATGGACGGACTGAGGATAAAGGACTTACGCGTCAAGAAACGCCAAAAATAGCCAAAATCAAAGGCGAATGGGTAAAGATG
>WGMQ01000095.1 GCA_016125005.1 bacterium
AACCACGCAAGAAACGGAAACAACGGAAGGGGTGCGGGATCACGCCGCTTGGCCTTGCCCGCGCGGCGGCGCTGTGCGACACATCGTTGCGTGGGGAGGCGAAGGTCATGCGGGGGAGTTTTCTGGTCGTTCTAGCGGTGATGTTGGCGCTCATTCTGTTCGTCCCGCGGGCAGGAGCAGAACCCGTGCGTCCGGGCGATCCGCTTCTCAAGGGGGTCAGGCTTTCCGGCAAGGGAACGCTGGTCGAAGTGCCGGTCGTAAGTCGAGAGTTTCTCCTCATGGATGCTGAGGGCTCGCGTCGGCTGCAGTTTCAGGTCGGTGTCTACAACACTGCAAGCTCACCGCCGATCCATTATCGATGGACGACCGCTGGTGGGGAGCATTTCGAATACGGACTTATTTTTCCTTCCGGCGGGTATTCGTCAGGCGGAGATGTGTGGCTAAAATCCGCCCGGATCGGTGAGGCGGTGCTGCTGAAGGTGACGTGCGAGGAGTTTCCGGGGGACCGCAAGACGGTGGTGACGTACAACGCGGCGGTACGGGGCATCGCCGAAGTCGATGGCTCCAGCCAGCAGCTTCTCGCCTCCGAGGCACCACCCTACTACAACACCTTCCCCGTCGACGCCGCGAAGCATGGGTTTCAGAACTCGACCTACACGCCGCCCTCAACTAGGACTGGTTTCGGGGCTGAACTGGGGCTCTGCGATTCTGAGACGAGTCCAGGTATTGGATTGCCATATGGCAACCAGTACTTGAATGCGTTGATGGCTGACTCGACCACCAGCTTGACGATTCGCTCGTCTGCCATGCAGTCTTGGGAGGGCATCCTCTCTCCGCCCTATTCTGACAGCGGGCTGACGATCTGTGCGTTTGGATGGGGGCAGGACATACCGGGACAGCCTGGCTGGATTTTCTTTGAGGGGCCAGCTCCCATCGGAGAAGTCCACCTAGACGTTACTATGAGCTGGGGCCATAGGCATTTCGGTTTTCTAGACTACAGGTACACATCGGTCAACGGCTCCTTCTTCAACCCAGCTCCAGGCCCGGCCCTGACCGGCCCAACGAACGCGATCAAGGATGCCCAGGTGGCGAACGGAGTCCCAGCAAACTACGTCGACGCGGTGCCCAATAGCCTCCAGCTCCTGGAAGCGGTCGACGAGTATCTTTCGGGCCGCGCGGTGCTGGCGACGCATCTGGCAACGCTTTGCGACGTGAACCGCGATGGCGTGATCGACAAGTCCGACCGCACGGCCCTCGTCATCGACCTGGGCCTGCAAGGCACCGTGGCTTACTGACGCCGCGCGGGCGATTCAGGCGTGCCGTCCGGCACGCGATTCGGGCGCGTTTGCCGACCAGCCAATGAATTGGCTGGCTACCATCAGGCGTCCCTCTGGGACGAATGCCTCGCGGGGCCGATGAAATGGACCTGCGGCGGTCCTTCAGACCGCACACGCGATGTCCTTCGACCCGGCCCTCCCTCGCGTTGCTCGGTCAGACACGGGCTTGGCTCTGTCGGCCTTTCAGGCCTGAATGCGCGGCGGATGGCCTTTGCGGAGCGGGTTACCAGCCTTGTCCCGAGAATCTGCGAAATCGGCGAAATCTGTGGTCGAGCTGTTGGTTTTCAACAAGCCGATGCGACGCCCTTCGGGGTCGGGTTCCATCATCGGCGGTCCAATGGTGTCGGCCTCTGCGGCCTCAACCACCGGCTATTGGCTGTCATCCCTTCGGGATGTTTTCGGCGGGCAGACTGTCACCCATGTGCGCGGACTATCTGTTACCCATGTGCCCGGATCGTACCCCGTGATACCAGCCTTGTCCCGAGACTCTGTGAAATCTGCGAAATCTGTGGTCGAGCTGTTGGTTTTCAACACGCTGATGCGACGCCCTTCGGGGTCGGGTTCCATCATCGGCGGTCCGGTGGTGTCGGCCTTTGCGGCCTCAACGCACCGGCTATCGGCTGTCATCCCTCCGGGATGGCTCGCGGAGCGGACAGGGCACCCGGGCAGATACACTGTCCCCCATTTGCCCGGATTATGTGTTACATATACACCCGGATCGTACCTCTGCGTTCCTGCTCGCTCCATCCTTTTCTTCCTGTCTCCATGCCTCGGTAGTAATCTTTGTTCTTTGACCGTCCTTAATTGCCGTGGGTCTGCCGCGGTCCACTTGTTTTTCCCCCTTTCCATCCTTGACTTGGTAGTGACTGGAGCAGGAGGTGTGGCCGTGAGATTCGCCTTTTCTTTCCGCACCCGATCCCGTTGCTGACGGTCCCGTTCCATGGCTCCTTCTCCTCTCCCTTTCGTACACTTGGGCGCGCGCAGCGACGTCAGCCTCGGCGAGTCGATTGCCCGCGTTGACGAGCTTTGCTGGGAGGCTTCGCGCGACGATCAGGGGTTCCTGGCGCTGACGGATGTGAACTCGCTGGCGCGCGTTCCTGCGTTTGCGGCTGCCGCGGCGCGGGCGGGGCTTCGGCCTGTCTACGGCGCCGAACTGAACGTGTTGCCGCTCGGGGAAACCCAGTACCGCGGGCTCCTCTATCGGGTCCGGTTGCTGGTTCACGACGCAATGGGGTGGAAGACGTTGGTTCGCCTGGTGAATCGGGCGCGTGCGGCGGAGGGCACGGCGCGTCCGCCGTTCCTTTCCATGGCGGTGCTGCTGGAGGACCTGCGCGGCGTCTATGTGGTGCTGGGCGGAGAGCGGGGCGAGCTGACGCAACTGCTGCGCAACGGCGATTTTGCCCGGGTCGAGGCCATGCTGCCAGACCTGATGCAGTACATTGACGCTTCCTACCTGCTGCTGGAACTGCCCGATACGCGGAGCGAAGATGGGCTCCGACTGGCGCAGGCCATGCGCAACGTGGGCGTCTTCTTCCAGCTTCCCATCGTGGCGATCCCGGAGGTTCGCGCGGCGCACGCGGCGGACGAGACGGCGCTTCGGTTGATGCAGTGGAAGGGCGAGGCCCCGCCGCGCCGCCTGAAGGACCTGGTGGTCCCGGTGGCGGAGCGCAAGCACCTGCTGACGCGGGCGCACGCGGCTGAACGATTCCGCGACTTCCCGGAGGCGCTCGAAAACACGCTGGCCGTGGCGCAGCACTGCTCGGCTTTCGTGCTGCCCCAGCAGGAGAAGCGCTTCCCGATCCATGACTTTTGCCGCGGCGTGGACGCCGAGTCCTTCATCTGGAACACGGCCTTTGCGAAGGCGACGGAGCGTTACGGCGACCTGCCGACGCGCTACAAGGAGCGCCTGAATCGCGAGTTCCGCGAGATCATCGATGCGGGCCTGGGCAATGCGGTCGTCTCGATGGTGCGCTTGAAAGAGGAGATGGAGAACGCGGGGGTGCAGCGCGGTCCCGGTGCGGGTCTCTTCACGAACTCGCTGGTGGCTTCGCTTCTTGGGCTGACGCGACTCGACCCCTTGCATTTCGAGCTGAACTTCGAGCTGTCGCCGGGCCTCATGAGCGGTGCCTTTCCGATTCTCGAGTTTTCGATTCCCGGCAACCAGGAGGGCCTCGCGGTGTCGTGCCTGGCCAAGCTCTTCAGCGGCCAGGTGGCGCCGGTGGGGGAGTGGGTTGGCTGGAAGGGACAGCAGGCGCTGGAGCAGGTGGCAACGGTGCTTGGGCGCGATGGGAAGTGGGTCGCCAACACGATGAAGATTCCCGCCTTCCAGCGGGCGCGCGAGGCCCAGAAGGGGCAGCCGGGCACCTGGATGCCGCCGGCGGAATCGGCGGTCGATGCGCCGGAGGTGCTGGCGTGGCTCATGGCGCGCATGGAGGGCCGCGCGCGGTCGCTCCGCCTCATGCAGGGCGTCTATACGTTCACCGTCGATCCCTTTGAGTCGTGCGTGCCGCAGCGCCAGTTTTTCGTCGGGGCAGGCGAGGACGGACTTCCCATCAGCGAGTGGTCGAGCGAGGAACTGGGGGCGCTGCGTCACGGCCGCATCCGCTTCGCGCATCCGCCGCTGCTGGACCTGATCGGCGAGGCAACGGCACTGGCACGCGAGCAGGGCGACCTGGCCTATGCGCCGGAGAACACGGCGGCGGACGACGTGGCAACGTATCGATTGCTGCGCGAAGGGCGCACGGTTGGCATCTGGCCGCTGGAGGCCCCCGGCGTGCGCGCGCGGCTCCGTCAGGGCCAGCCCGCGGACCTGCACTCGTTGATCCGACTTTTCACGACGGGCGACCAGCCGGTGGGCACGCCGGACCTGGCGGCGATCCTGCTCAGCCATGTCTGCGCGGCCATCAAGACCCAGCGCCCACTGGCGTTTTTCGCGGCGGCACTCAGCCAGGCCAACGGCGACGTGCGGCGCACCGCGATGTTGCTGGAGGAAGTGCGCGCGCGCGGCATCCGGCTGGCTCCCCTCGACATCAATATTTGCCAATGGCGCTGGACCACGGAGCGCGAGGCGCTTCGCCCCGGACTGATGATCGTTCGCGGCATGACGCCGACCTCCGGCCAGGAGATCCTCGACAAGCGCCGCGAGCTGCACTTCGCCGACCTTCAGGAGTTCATCTCCCGCACCGAGCGCTCCCGGCTCAAGGTCTCGCACCTGCGCCAGTTGCTCCGCGCCGGTGCCCTCGACGATCTCGGCGAGACGCGCGCCGACCTGGCGAGGCGACTTGAAGTGCTCATCCCCGGCAGCACCAAGCGCGCGGGCAATGGCGCGCCTCCCGATGAGCTTTCCTTCTTCGATCGCGACGCCGAGTGGTGGGTCCGCGAGCATGGTGGCGAGGGAACTCCCACCCCCTTCGACGACCCCGCCGCGCGTCTGGAGAATGAACTGCGGGCCGTGGGCTATCTGCTAAACGAAAGCCTGAACACGGAGGCGCAGCGCTGGCTCAAGTGCGCCCGCGTCCGTGCGGTGGAGAAGCTGACCCCGAAGGACCAGAAGCTGGTCGGTAGCCTGATGGGCAAGATCGGCATCGTGCAGTCGGACCCGGGGTGCCACGAATCCGTGATGGTGGACATCGACGGCTGCCTGGTTCGCGCTCACGGCCGCGTGGCGCGCTATCTGGAGGACGAGGCCCTGGCCGGCGAGCCGGTCGTTGTGACCGGCGTGATGGCCCGCGACGGCGTCCAGTGGCGTCTGGAAGTGGATCGACTCGGTCGATTGGGAGAACTCGTGCAGCGGACCGCCGAGGGAGCCCTGCTGGAGCTGGACCTGAGCGGCGTCCATGAGGATAATTGGAAGCAAATCCAGACGCTCCTGCACAGCTACCCCGGCCGCACGCCCGTGCAGATGAAGTGGCTCCCGATTGAACCTCCGCGTGTGATTCGCAGCATCGCCGCGGCGCGCGTGGCCTTGACCCCGGCGCTGGAGGCGGGACTTGACCGGTTCCTCGGGCCTGATCGCTGGAAGGCACACCTGAGCCCCGAAGGTCCCGCCCAGCCTGAGCGGAACCTCCGCAACATGCTGCGCAATCTGGAGCTTCCGGCCATTCGCAACTGGCTGACCAGCGTCACGCGCTGATCGCCTATTCCCCCAGCAGGCTCCCGCGCAGCTCCGCAATGCCCGCGCGCACGAGCGCAAAATCGTAACGGATCGGATCCTCGGGATCGAGGCGTCGCAGTCGGCGCGTGATCTCTTCTGCCGCGCGTGCCGTGGGGAGCTTTGCCTTCGTCAGGCCGAGCCGCTGGCTTTGCTTGAGCACGTGCGTGTCCACGGGGATGAGGAGCCGTGAAGGGGAGAGGAAATCGCTCCAGAGGCCGAGGTCGATGCCGTCGTCGGGGCGGGCCATCCAGCGCAGGAACAGGTGCATTCGCTTGCAGGCCGAGCCGTTGCGCGGATTCGTCAGCAGGATCGTCTCGACGCTACGAAGGCCATGCGAAGAACCGTCGGCTCGCTCAACCCGGCGCTCGCGGCGTGCGAGGGGGTCGACCGGTTCCGCCAGGATCGCCTCCACGAAGTTCCCCAGTCCGTTGAGTGTGTCCGGTTCCGCAGGATCATCGACCGCGCGCCAGAGTGCGCCAAGGCTGCCGTGGCGACGCAGCGCCCCGCCCAGATGGGCGCACAGGATCTCCGCGTCGACTTCGCGGACCCAACGATGCACGAAGCCAGGAAACCGACCAGCCAGTTCTGCGGGAGGATGTTCCCTCAGCCACGCCGCGGGATGCGCTCCCATGGGCGCCAGCAGGCGTTCGAGTGCCGCGATGATGGACTTGATGTTGCCGGACGCGAAGGCGGCGGCCAGCAGCGCGACGATCTCGCGATCCTCGGCGCCGGTGTAGCGGTGCACGAGACAGAGCGGATCTGTGCCGAGCAACTCGGCGCGATGGTAGCGATCATGCAGGCCGTCGAGGATGGCCTTGGTGCGAAGTTCACGGGTGGAGAGCGGGCGTGCCATGCGTGAATTCGGATCGAAAGGGATGTTTGGGGCGAGCCCATTCGGGCACAAAAAAAACGGCCCGCCGTTTCCAGCGGGCCGAACAGGACTCTCTTGGGCGTACTCAATCAGATGTCGGCGTCTTCCAGCTCAGCCTCGTGGCCGTCGGGGGTTTCTTCGCCACCAAGGTAGGACGCGAGCGAGGACAGGAAAATGCCTGCGACAAGGTTCCCCGCATTGGGCGGAACCAATGCTGCCACGGTGGTAAAGGCAACGCTGGTCAGGAGCGCGAGGAAGGCAATGATCGGGCTGTGCAGCAGGGCATCCATCGGGAGGACTCCGTTGTTTTCTTGGGCGTTAAGACGCCCGGCAGGGGCCGGTGGGTCAATGGCGAAGTGTCACGGAGGCATTCCCGTTCACTTCGACCAACTCGGACCTTCGGGCACGCCCGGGCGGATTGAAAACTCGTCGATGATTCCGGTGAATGGCGCGGAGAGTTGCTCCGTGTTGCCGATGATCCATCGGCCCGGATAGGAGTTCAGTTCGCCAAACTCGCGCATCTCCAGCTCCCTCACCAGGGCACCATTGATGTAGATCCGCGCCACGCGGCCTGCCATGGTGATGCGGAGGCGTGTGCGCTGGCCGTCTGGGACGAGGCCGGATTCAGTCTGTGTGTAGAGATAGCGGAATTCACTGTCGCGCAGCCACAGGATCACGGCCCCGTCGCGCAGGTAGGCCCCCGCCACCAGATTCTTGCTGAAGAGCGCGCGATGCCTCACCTTCGGCTCGGTTGCCGGGACCGCCACCATGTCGATCTGGAACTGGCCGCCCAGCGGTTCCGCCGTGGTTGGTTCCATGACAACGCGCGCGGTCTTGCCGGGGAAGTACAGCCCAAGCTTCATCGCCGTCAGCGGGCTGACGCCGCTTTCCAGCGCCAACGGCGTCGCGCCGGTCCCAACGTCCAGCGGCACACCTTCGACCTTGGCAAGCTCATGATACGCGGGTGGCGCTGTCTCGGGAGGGCCCAGCGGCGAGAAATCGGCGATGCCCTCCTGCGCGGGAACCTCCTGAAAGCGAATCGCGTCGAGCCCGATGAAGAATCCCGGATCCACAGCATCTGGCGCCATGCCAGTCACTGCTACCTCGAACATGGCGACGCCTGACGGCAGGAGGATCGTGGGCAGTTCCAGCTTTTCCGGCGCGCGCTTTGGGGCGTAGGCGCTGATGCCGCGCTTCAGCGGCTGCCCATTCAGGTACAGGTCGAAGTTGAGACCCTGCGGCTCGCGCGTGTGGATGAGGGTCGGCTTCCACGCGGTGAGCATCGTGCCAGTGGTAGGCATGTCGATGGGGAAGACGAAGCGGGCGTCGCTGGTGGGGGCGGTGAGCAGCGCCTCGGCGCGACCGCTGAGGCCGGTGATCAATTCCTGGCCGGGTGCGCGCACCGTTGCCGAGGCTCCCGCGACCAAGGGGATCATCTTGCCGTCCGCCACGAGGGTCTCCATCTCGAACCACTCGCCGGGTTTGTGCTTGGGGAGCGGGACGATGCGTAGCGCCCGTTCCTCCATCGTCGGAAGCGGCGGCTGGACCTGCGGCTTGGCGAGGTAGTAATAGGCCACGCTGTAATAGTTATTGGCGAGCGGCTCGCGTCCGTCAAAGCCGTGGTTGCCGTGCTCCAGGTCGAAGCGGAAATGCTTGTCGAAGCGGATCGGCGCTTCGCTGTGGAAGCGATAGACACTCCACACGCCGCCGGGCACCTGCGGCTTTTCCGCCCGCGTGACGCCGAAGCGATTGCCGCGCGCCGGCTGGAAGCTCCATCCCCACGCGCCGCCGTAGTAGTCCTCCGTGCCGGTTCCCTGCGTGGTCACGCCGTCGATGGTGAAGAACTCGTCCCCCTCGCCCCACCAGCCCGTGCTGTTCAGCGTCACCGTCAGGTTCGACCCGAGGAACACCCCGGGGCCTTCCGTGTCGAGGAGCAGGTAGCGCTCCCCCTGCGTCGCGGGAACGGCCTGTCTATACAGCGCGTGAAAGTATAGACGGTCGTCGAGTGCCTTTGGCGAATCGAAGCGCTTGAACTCGATCTGGTAGTAGAACGCGGCGACGATGCTATCCGTCTCGTTCACGATACGGATGCGCGCCGCCTTGCGGAACGGCATGGGGAAGAAGGAGTTTCGCGAGTTCGTCTTCGTGACGTGGATGAAATCGTTCTCGACCTCCACGTCGCTCCCCTCGGACATGCCAAAGAACATCTCGAGCGGCACGCGAACCGACGGTCCGGGCGCATCGTCCCAAGTGATCTCCAGCGCGAGGCCGTCCAGCGCTTTGGCGTCTTTTGTGAAGGTGAACCAGAGGCGGCTGATTTCCGCGGGCCCCTCGATGACGGGAAGGTCCAGCGCTTCACCCGGAGGGAGGCGCACCATGTCCGCGTTGCCGCCGGTGCGATCGAACGACGTTATGCGGTCCCAGCGAAAGTCGGGCGTGGTGGCATACTGAAACGTATAGACAGGGTGACGTCCGCCGCATCCGACAGTGAGCAGGAGCAGCAGTAGCGCGATGACTGACTTGGGGCTCATGGCCTCTCCTCGTTTTCCTGTCGGGGTCGCGCGTGGAGACCCAACTGCACCACATCGATTCGGAAGAAAAGGGCGATCGTCCAGTCGAGGGCGACGCGTGCCTTGCGACCGATTCCCGGCATCTTCATCAGATACACGGTGCGCCACATCCACCACGCCAGGAAGCCGGCAAGGCGAATGCCGAAGAACTGGGCCACGGCGTCCTGCCCACCCAGTACGCAAAGCGAACCCAGGTCGGGGAAATCGATGGGTTGCGTCGGTTTTCCCTTCACCGCTGCGGCGATGTTGCGGGCCACTGCTTCGCCGAGGCGCACTGCTGCCTGCGCGGTCGGCGGATAGGTCCCGCCGCCGGGACGCGGGTTCACGGTGCCGTCACCGATCCCCCAGACGTTCGCTTGACCCGTCAGTCGCCCGTCCGCGGCGGCGAGCAGGAAGCCGCGCTGGTCCTGCGAAAACGGGAGCGTGCGGGCGCGTGGATTCTGGGCGATGCCTGCGCACCAGACTAGCGTTTCCGCGGCGATGACCTCTCCGCTATCGAGAGTGATGGAGCCGGGCTCCACGGAGCGAAGTGTCTTCTCGGTCACGATCCGGACGCCGCGCGCGCCGAGGCGCTGGTGCGCGTAGCTGGCCAGCGACGGCTGCAAGGCGGGGAGGATGCGCGGACCGCGCTCGATCAGCACTACCTCCGCATCGGAGGGGGTCAGGTTGCGGAAGAAGCTGGTGCCCTTGTGTAGAAAATCCTGGAACTCTCCCGCGGTTTCGACACCGGTGAAGCTCCCGCCCACAACCACCAGACGCAGCAGGCGGCGGCGCTCCTCCGCGTCTTCCACCAGGTTGGCGCGTTCCATGAGCTGCACCACGCGATCACGCAGAGACACCGCATCGCCGAGGCTCTTCACCTGGAAGGCGTTCTCGCGCAGGCCCGGCGTATCGGGAAAGAACGTGACGCTCCCCATCGCCAGCACCAGATGATCATAGGGCGTGACGCGAGCATCGGCCTCGCCCTTCACCCGATAGCGCACCTGCCGTGCCTCCGCATCGACCCCCTCGACCTCCGCCATGCGAAAGCGAACGCGGCGATTGAAGAAGCTCCTCAGCGGGACCACCACATGGCGCGGTTCCAAGTGCCCAACACCCGCCTCGACCAACAGCGGATGAAAGACGAAGTAGTTGTGAACGTCGATCACGAGGATATCGGCAGTGGGAAGCTCCCGGGCGAGGCGGCGGGCGCACCAAGCACCCGCAAAGCCTCCACCCAGGATCACAATACGCGGACCACCGGCACCGGTTTCCGTCGCCATGTTCTTCTCCCCCCTTACCCCGCTACCGACGGGGCTTTAGAGCTCCTGCTGCTTCTTGAAGAAATCCAACCCCGGCTTGAAGACCACCTTGTGGTCCTTCACGATGAGTTCCTCGTTTAGGTAGAGCTGCACCGCCTTGCTCAGCACCTTCGACTCGAGGGCCTGGCCCTTCTCCTTGATGTCGTCGAGCGTGTCCACACCCACGGCGATGTGGAAGACGTCCTGCAGGATGATCGGACCTTCGTCCAGATCCTCCGTCACAAAGTGCGCTGTGCAGCCCGCCACGCGACTGCCCGTGTCGAACGCCTGCTTGTAGGCATTCGCCCCCGGGTGGTAGGGGAGCAGCGACGGGTGGATGTTGATGATGCGCGACTGCCAGCGTTCGACAAAGCTCGGCGGAAGAATCTGCATGTAGCGCGCAAGCACCACCAGGTCGGGCTTCAACTCGTCGAGCTTCTCAAGGATGTCCTCATCGCGCTTGGCGCGGTCCGGATTGTCGAAGTGGAAGAACGGAATCCCCGCCTTCTCTGCCATGGGACGGAGCACGGGATGGTTGGAAAGTACCGCGCTGATGCGGCCGGGGAGCAGGCCCTCCTGCTGGTCACGGAGGAGGCGCTCCAGGCAGTGTGGCTCCTTCGTCACCATGAGGACCGCGGTCTTCTCGCGCCGCTGGCTGAGCAGGCGAACCTTGATCTCCATGTTCATCTGCACGCCGAGCTTCATCAGCTCCGTGATCAGTTCGTCGAGCGGCAGCGACAAGTCGCTCAGGTCCACCAGCATGTTCATCAGGAACAGCCCCTGGACCACCTTCTGTTCGATGTCCTCGATGTTGACGTTGTTTTCCGCCAGATAGGTGGACACACGAGCGACCACCCCCTTCTGGTCCTTGCCGGAGACGGAAACCAAACCCAGGATGCGATTGTTGGATGTCATCAATGAACCTTCGGTGAAATGATGGCGCGATGAGGCTGGCGTGTGGCTTGGAGGGCAAGCAAATCGAACGGAGTCGAGCTTGCCCCGCCGCGCCGGGCGAAGAAACATGCCGTGGCCGAGGAGAAAAATGATGCGTGGTGTCAAGCTTATGATTGGATAACACGGATATTATTTATCTTTTTCGGTTGCCCTGACGGTCCAAATTGCCAGTCTGGCCCGTTGGCTTCGGCGGGGAACGCCGACAAACCAGAAAATTTCGATATTCTCACCTGCGGAGTCCCAGATCATGACCCTCGACCTCTCCAAGTACGGTCTGAAGTTCAAGGAGATCTACCATAACCCGAGCATTGCCAGTCTCTACATGCTCGCACTCCAGAACGCGCCCACGAACGCGCTGGCCTCGACAGGAGCCTTGATTGCCTATTCCGGCGAGAAGACCGGGCGCAGCCCCAAGGATAAGCGCATCGTTGAGGATCCCGCCTCCAAGGACCACATCTGGTGGGGCTCGGTGAATATCCCTGTCAGCTCCGACAGCTTTGCGATCCTCAAGGACTCGGCCATCGCGGCCCTGATGGCCCGCCGCGACTACTGCTACGTGATCGACGGGTTCGCTGCCTGGGACCCGAAGCATCGCATCAAGGTGCGCGTCATCTGTGGCCGCGCCTACCACGCCCTCTTCATGAAGAACATGCTGATCCGCCCCACCGAAGAGGAACTGGCGAGTTTCGGCGAGCCCGACTGGGTGATCTTCAACGCGGGACACAGCAAGGCCAGCTCCCACATCAAGGGACTCAGCGGCGATACCTCGGTGGACATCAACTTCCAGTCGCGCGAGATGGTGATCCTCGGGTCTGAGTACGCCGGCGAGATGAAGAAGGGCGTCTTCACCGTCCTCAACTACCTGCTCCCCCTGAACAACGTGCTGTCGATGCACTGCTCGGCCAACGAGGGGAACAAGGGTGACACGGCGCTGTTCTTTGGCCTCAGCGGCACCGGCAAGACGACGCTCTCCGCGGACCCGAATCGTGCACTCATCGGTGATGACGAACACGGCTGGTCCGACGAGGGGATTTTCAACTTCGAGGGCGGTTGCTACGCCAAGTGCGTTGGGCTGAGCGAGGAGAAGGAGCCGGAGATCTTCCGCGCCATCCGCTTCGGGTCGGTGCTCGAGAACGTCGTCTATGACAAGAAGACCTACGAGGTCGACTACAACGATATCTCCATCACGGAGAACACCCGCGTCAGCTATCCGCTCGAGTTCATCCCCAACGCCAAGCTCCCCGCCGTGGGCGGCCACCCCAAGAATATCATCTTCCTGACATGCGACGCATTCGGCGTCATCCCACCGGTCTCGAAGCTGACACCCGGTCAGGCAATGTATCACTTCATCAGCGGCTATACGGCAAAGGTGGCGGGCACGGAAGTTGGTGTCACCGAGCCGAGTGCCACGTTCTCCGCGTGCTTCGGAGCAGCGTTCCTCGTCTGGCATCCCACCAAGTACGCCGAGCTGCTCAAGCACAAGATCGAGGCGCACCACAGCAACGTCTGGCTGGTGAACACTGGCTGGAGCGGCGGTGCCTACGGCGTCGGATCGCGCTTCAGCCTCAAGTACACCCGCGCCATCATCAGCGCCATCCTCAACGACTCCCTCGACCATGTCGCCTTCGTGAACGATGCGCACTTCGGCCTCGCCATGCCTCGCGAAGTTCCGACGGTGCCGTCGAACCTGCTCAACCCGCGTGATGCCTGGGCGGACAAGGCGGCCTACGACGCGACGGCCATGAAGCTGGCGGGCATGTTCCGCCAGAACTTCCAGAAGTACGCAGATCGCGCCACACCGGAGATCCTCGCGGGCGGACCGAAGTCCTGACTGGATTACTGTATAGATATCTATACAGATAGAAATCTATACAACGAGGGGGCGGCCACGATGGCCGCCCCCTTTTTTCATTCTGGCGATGGTTGCAGGGCTTCAGTGAACCTGCTGGCCGCAGCCGGGACACAGGGCGGCCTCCATGGGCACCATGACGCCACAGACGGGGCAGGGGGATTGTAGCGCCGTCGGCGAGCGATAGGGGCGCACCACGCGGTAGACTTGGGTCTTCTTGCCGAGTGCCTGCTCCGCTCCCTCCACGGGAGCCTTGGGCTCCTCGCGTCCGGGATGGGGCTCGCGCAGCGTGTCACCGAGCGGCGTCAACAACGGCGCATTCGGCATCTGGAAGACCCCCGAGCTGCGCGAATTCACCGAGACAGGACGTCCGCCGGGACTGCCGGGAGTCGACGCCGCGGGCTCGAAACGCGCCGATGCAGGTTGCTGAGGTGCCGGTGGAATGGCCACCGGCGGGGGGACCGGCGGTCGCAAGTATGGGGGCGGAGTCTGCTGGGGAGGCAGCGGAAGGCGCGGAACCGCGTCCCTGCTGGCGCCCAGCGGACCTGGCGGAGGCGCGAGAGGCTGACGACCCGTCGGCGCCCCATAGCTTGGTGAAGGCATCGGGTCCGGTGGAACGTTGGGAATCCGGGGTGGCGACTCCCGCGAAGGAATCGGCGATCGCGGCGCGGGAGCCGCAGGCGGTGGCACCGAGGGCGAGGGTAGGCGCGCCACGGAAACCTGTGAAGGGCCGGTTCCCGGGCGGGTAAACAACGGCGCTGTGGGAGGTGCTGGCGGCGGACCCGGGACCGGTGGCTGGGGACGGCCCTGTGGCGGCGGCATGGCCGTCCGCGTGATGGGAAGCTGCTGAGGCCCGCCAGCAGGGCGCGGACCGCCGGGAAACGAAGACGGAAGTGGCAACGGAGTACGACCCGCCGGCTGCGTCATCGACATCTGCGGGCGGGGATCGCGATCAGGATCGGGGAGCGCATCCATCTCCCGCGCCGTGGGCATGTCGAAGTCATCGCCCGTCATCGGCAATTCGTCCAGTCCCTGCGGCAGAAACACGCGCAGGTCAATGGGATGGGCGGGGGAACCCTGCAGGGCACGCAGCTCCGGCACGTCAGTTCTGGGCGGAGGAGGCGGATGAACCCCGGAGATGCGCCCCTCATCGTAGTGCGAATCGAGGAGGTACATCGTCAGCTGGGTAAAGTAAGGGGCGAAGTTGGGCTCATCCTTGAACAACTCCACGTTCCGCTGGAGGATCGCAGTGATCTCAGCGGGCGTGAACCTGTCCCTCGCGGGCTTGATCGTCATTGCCTTCCTATCCTCGGCGGCGCCTTCTCGGTGCTGGCAACGGCGCCCTCCAATACATGCAGGATTCCCGCAACCGCCCGGAGCCGTCAAGTACACTCGGGAACCGGTTGGGGACCGGCGGAGGAAAAAAACGCACCCCCCTCATTTTGTCCTCGACACGCAGAGGGGTTCTGAAGAGCTTCCCCATCCCCGCGACGGACTGCTTCGGCAGCGAAACGCGGCGAAAAAAAAGAGCCGGTCGGCAAAAAAAGCAGTTGACCCGCCCCGGCCCGCTAACGAGTCTCCTCTTCCGCTCGACGGTAAGAGCTTCCGCGGCGAAAGCGAAGAAACAACGACACTTCGCCCCTGTTCTTTGACAGTCTTTTTCTGTGTGTTTGCAAGTGTGTCGGCGCTTTGGCGCCGGCGAGCTGCGTGGAAAGCGTGGTAGTAATGCTCAGGCCGTAGGAGTGATCCTGCGGTACGGGTAATACGAGCGTATTTCCTGTGTCAGAAGGTGTGCGGTGATTGTGATGGGCGACGTTTAATTGACGTCCATTAAGTTACTAAGGGCACAAGGTGGATGCCTTGGCATCTGGAGGCGATGAAGGACGTGATAAGCTGCGATAAGCTTCGGGGAGCTGCAAATAAGCGATGATCCGGAGATCTCCGAATGGGGCAACCCAGCGGGCTACATGCCCGTTACGCGGGGCTGAATGCATAGGCCTTAGCGAGCAAACCGAGGGAAGTGAAACATCTCAGTACCTCGAGGAAAAGAAATCAACCGAGATTCCGTTAGTAGCGGCGAGCGAAGACGGAACAGCCCAGGGGCCTTCTCCGGAAGGACCCTACTTGGGTACAAGCTGTAGCCGAACAGGCGCGGAGTGCCTGGCCATAGCGGGTGAGAGCCCCTTAGGCGAAACGGCTTGTATCCGGGGTCGAGTAGCGCGGGACCCGAGAAATCCCGCGCGAAGATGGGGGGACCACCCTCCAAGGCTAAATACTCCCAGATGACCGATAGTGTACGAGTACCGTGAGGGAAAGGTGAAAAGAACCCCTGTTAGGGGAGTGAAAAGAACCTGAAACCATGTGCCTACAACCAGTTGGAGGGCCGCGACGCAAGTCCGCCCGACAGCGTGCCTTTTGCATAATGATGCGGCGAGTTATCCTTCGTAGCGAGGTTAAGCACCTAAGGTGCGGAGCCGTAGCGAAAGCGAGTCCGAAATGGGCGTCAAGTTGCGGGGGATAGACCCGAAGCGGGATGATCTAGGCCTGGCCAGGATGAAGCGACCTTAACCGGTCGTGGAGGTCCGAACAGGTGTACCTTAAAACGTGCTCTGATGAGCTGGGCCTAGGGGTGAAAGGCCAATCAAATTCCGTGATAGCTGGTTCTCTCCGAAATGCTTTGAGGAGCAGCCTCGGCGTCAAGTTTCATGAGGGTAAAGCACTGACAGGATTAGGGGCCCCACCAGGCTACCGACCCCTATCAAACTCTGAATCTCATGAAATATAGCCGGGAGTGAGACAGTGGGGGATAAGCTCCATTGTCGAGAGGAAAACAGTCCAGATCTGCAGCTAAGGTCCCTAAATCATGGCTCAGTGGTAAAGGATGTGAAGTCTCTTTGACAACCAGGATGTTGGCTTAGAAGCAGCCACCATTTAAAGAGTGCGTAATAGCTCACTGGTCGAGCGACTTTGCGCCGAAAATGTAACGGGGCTAAGCCATGTACCGAAGCTCAGGATGCACGAAAGTGCGTGGTAGGAGAGCGTTCCATAGGCGTCGAAGGTCTAGCGTAAGCGGGGCTGGAGCGTATGGAAGTGAGTATGCCGCAATTAGTAACGACAAATCATGTGAAAAACATGATCGCCGTAAGACCAAGGGTTCCCGGGCAATGGTAATCATCCCGGGGTAAGCCGGTCCCTAAGGTGAGGCCGAAAGGCGTAGCTGACGGGAAGCGGGTTAATATTCCCGCGCCTTTGTTTGGTGCGATGGGGTGACACGGAAGGCTAAGGGAAGCGTCCCGACGGATGTGGACGTTCCTAAAAGAGCAGGCGGGGAGGCAAATCCCCCCGCGTAATGCGAAATGTGGACGAAGTGAGCTTCGGCAAGCGAAGTCCCTGATGCCAGCCGTCAAGAAAGAGCCTCTAAGCTTCAGCCAGACAGAGACCGTACCGTAAACCGACACAGGTGGTCGAGGAGAGTATCCTCAGGCGCTCGGGCTAACTATTGAAAAGGAACTAGGCAAAATGACCCCGTAACTTCGGAAGAAGGGGTGCCCTCCTCGGAGGGTCGCAGTGACCTGGGTCAACCGACTGTTTATCAAAAACACAGCACTCTGCTAAGTCTCTCAAGACGACGTATAGGGTGTGACGCCTGCCCGGTGCTGGAAGGTTAAGAGGAGAGGTTAGGGAAACCAAAGCCTTGAATCGAAGCCCCAGTAAACGGCGGCCGTAACTATAACGGTCCTAAGGTAGCGAAATTCCTTGTCGGGTAAGTTCCGACCTGCACGAATGGCGTAACGAGTTGACCGCTGTCTCTTCAATAGGCCCGGTGAAGTTGAGCTCCCAGTGAAGACGCTGGGTACCCGCAGCTAGACGAAAAGACCCTATGCACCTTAACTATAACCTGTCATTGGTGCCAGACATGAGATGTAGAGGATAGGCAGGAGGCTTTGAAGCGGGAGCGCCAGCTCTCGTGGAGCCAACCTTGGAATACTGCCCTTCTCATGTTTAGCATCTAACCGTGAACCCATTAGCTGGGCGCGGGACCGTGGCAGGCGGGTAGTTTGACTGGGGCGGTCGCCTCCTAAAATGTAACGGAGGCTTACAAAGGTTCCCTCAGCACGGTCGGCAATCGTGCGTCGAGTGCAAGAGCACAAGGGAGCTTAACTGCGAGACCTACAAGTCGAGCAGATGCGAAAGCAGGTTCTAGTGATCCGGCGGTTCCAGCGTGGAATGGCCGTCGCTCATAGGATAAAAGGTACGCTAGGGATAACAGGCTTATCTCCCCCAAGAGTTCACATCGACGGGGAGGTTTGGCACCTCGATGTCGGCTCATCGCATCCTGGGGCTGAATCAGGTCCCAAGGGTTTGGCTGTTCGCCAATTAAAGCGGTACGTGAGCTGGGTTCAGAACGTCGTGAGACAGTTCGGTCTCTATCTGCTGTGGGCGTAGGAAGTTTGAGGGGATTTGACTCTAGTACGAGAGGACCGAGTCGAACATTCCTCTGGTGTTCCGGTTGTTCTGCCAAGAGCATTGCCGGGTAGCCATGAATGGATCGGATAACCGCTGAAAGCATCTAAGCGGGAAGCCGACCCCAAGATAAGACTTCCCTGGACTTTGTCCCTAAAGCCCCGTTGAAGACCACAACGTTGATAGGCCGGAGGTGGAAGCGCAGTAATGCGTGGAGCTGACCGGTACTAATCGGGCGTGAGACTTAATGGATCAATCTTCATCCAAAGAAGTCGCCACAAAACACAACCACCAGCACCCTTCCAATAACAGGAAACCACAAAGCAACCTTGCAAACACACACAAAAAGACTGTCGCACATACAAGCTTACACAAGCTTCTGGCGACCATAGCGCGGAGGATCCACCCGTTCCCATTCCGAACACGGCAGTTAAGCTCCGTAGCGCCGATGATACTGCGGGCAGTGCCCGTGGGAAAGTAGGACATCGCCAGATTACTCCGATCGGGGCCCGACACACACACGGGCCCCGATCGCTTTTTTAACCCAGCACACACACAGACAGCATCACCGAGTACCCCTTGCCACACAGCGGGGACTGAGCCCTCCTGAACGGCGCAAGATCAGCTCAGGGAGCCCCCCCATGTCCTACGAAATCCGAAGTCTCCATCCGGACGAAATGCAGACGGTCGTGTCCTGGGCGCTGGCGGAGGGCTGGAAGCCCGGTCTCCATGACCTGAATGCATTTCTGGCAGTCGACCCGAGTGGTTTCCTTGGGGGATTTCTTGATGGCGAGCTGGTCTCCAGCATCTCGGCGATTCGCTACCCTGATGGTTTCGCCTTCGTCGGATTCTACATCGTTCGCCCCGGATGCCGCGGGAAGGGGCTGGGCTACCGTCTCTGGCAGGCGGCGATGGAGCGGCTTTCCGGATTCAACATGGGCCTCGATGGCGTGACGGCCCAGGTGGACAACTACGCGAAGTCGGGATTTCGACTCGCTCATCCCAATCGACGCTACGTTCTGGAGTCTCCTGCCCCTGCGGTTCCCGCCGACGGCGATGTTGTAGATGCCCGCGTGATTCCCCTTTCGGAGCTTGCCGCCTTTGACCGGCGATTCTTCCCCGCAGCGCGGCGAGATTTTCTGGCAGCCTGGCTGTCCCAGCCCGAGCGCCGCACCCGCGCAATCGTCCGTGGCGGACGTCTAGTGGCTTACGGCGTGGCTCGTCCTTGCGACGGAGGCCAGCGCATCGGTCCTCTATTTGCCGAAGCGTCGGCTCAAGCGCGTGATCTCTTCCTGTCGCTGGCGGGCGGACAGGGCCAGCCGGTCTTCCTGGATGTCCCCGTGAGGAACTCTGCGGCGGTGGCGATGGTGAACGATTTGGGCATGTCGAGCGTCTTCGATACGGCGCGGATGTACTCGCGAGAAGAACCCGTGATCGAGCATGATGGGGTGTTTGGCATTACGTCGCTGGAGTTGGGGTGAATCGGGCAGGCGGACCGTTGCGACGTAGATTCCCGCCTTCCCTCTTGACTTTCCGCGCGGTCCAATCAAGGGCTTAACCCTGCGCTATTTCCGCTCCAAGGGTGCCCATCATGTTGATCGCTTCGCGTTCGCTTGTGCTTGCTGGTATTCTGTCCTTCTCGTCGGTGCTGCCTGCCGGGACCCGCACCATCGACGGCGATCCGTCGGATTGGACGGGGACTGGTCCGGTCCAGATTCACGACGTGGCGATCTCCAACGACGAGTTCATTTACAAGGGAGAGTCAGGCGATGTGCGCACGGACCCGGCGGGTGGTCTTGGGAACTACGATCTGACGGAGTTGCGGATGACCCGCGACGACACCTATCTCTACATCCTGGCGCGCTTTGCGGACATCACGGACACGGACTCGGTCTCGATCTGCTTCGGGTTCGACAATGATCGTTCGGCGGGCGACGTGAACGGGCTTTCGTTCTGCGGTGACGAGTCGG
The DNA here is from genome assembly GCA_016125005.1 of bacterium. Taxonomy (GTDB): domain Bacteria; phylum Sumerlaeota; class Sumerlaeia; order SLMS01; family SLMS01; genus WGMQ01. Next base: position 19,449 of record WGMQ01000095.1, read on the forward strand.
GTGTCACCTATGCGTCGGCGGACCAGCAGCCAGAGTACGTGGTCTCGGTGCATAACTCGACCGATCCGGAGACGGAGGTGGAGTTTTTTCACGACGCGGGGGCGGGCTTTTGGTACAACACGGACCAGTCGGGGAACACGGCCTGGATTTCCGTCGCCAACGACGTGGTGGAGGTCCGACTCCTCCTCTCGCACCTGGGGATGACCACGGCGAGCACCTTCGGTTTCAGCGCGGTGACGTTCGACAACGGGACGACGGCGGATCCGGGTGCCAAGGACTTCAATAACAGCACGGACACGACGGTGGACTACCCGACGAACGATGGGCTGGATGGCATGGGCGGCGTCCCCGGCGTGTCGCAGAACGCCTTCCAGCGTCTCTTCAACTCGACGGTGAATCTGCAAAGCGCCGCGATTGCGGAAATCCAGCTTCCGACCCTCGCAGGGGTGGATGATTGGTCCTTGCTGGCGGAGTAATACGGACTACCAAGAAACGTTTATTTCCAGTGTCACTCGCCGGGGCGGCTCTTGAGCTCGCGGATGGCGATGCGGACCTCGACGGGGCAGGCGCTGGCGGGGGAGGCGAGGAGCTGGCCAACCGTGTCGGCGACTCCCGCGGCGCGCATGGCGTCGCCCGCGTTGTCCTCCGACTCCAACTGAATGCGGTCGTAGCGAACCGCGCAGTGCCAGAGCCTCTCGTCGGGGACGGCGGGCACCGGCAGGTGGGCATTGTCGGGCCAGAGGATCAGGAACCGGACAGAGCCGCGTCCCTCGACCACTTCCCAGACATGCTTCTGGAGCTGTGACGCCGTCTCGACCCAGGCTTGCGGCTGGTCTGAGGGCGGATCGGAGGCCGCAAGCGCGTTCACCACATAGTGGTAGTGACCCATCGTTTCGCGGGCGGCGCGCAGCACGGGGATGATGCGGTCCTTTTCCCGGGGAATCACGGTTACCAGAGGGTCGCCCTTCTTGGCCTCGATCAGGTCGGCGAGGATCTTGAGCTTGTCGGCGTCGTAGCCCGCCAGGACGACGTTGGCGCCAGTGCGCGAAAACATCATGGCGATGGAGCGCCCGGCGGGGTTGTCGGCGCCGAGGACCAGGGCGGTGCGATGGCGCGTGTTCGGCTTGCTCATGACGTACTTCCTCTTGGCATCAGGGTTGCTTAACTGGGTTTTCAGAGGCGCTACCTCTGAGCAGGGGTGATGGTGAAAGGTCCCGGAATCCAAAAGATTCCGGGATTTTTCATTTCCCGGGGTATGTAATTTTCTGCCCATCCGGATAGGCAATCTATTGCTCACTGATGCCGGAGGGACAGGCCTTCTACTCGTCGGACTCTGCGCTCATCATGGCCAAGTAGTCCGGATCGTTCCAGATTCCCTTCTTTGTCTTCCGGGCCTGCTCCTCGGCGCGACGGAAATCCGCATCGTAGCGCTGGCTCTTGCCGTATTTCGTCACATAGGGTGACCAACCCTCGCTCACCAGCTGCACGTTGAAGTTGTTCCCCTCGGTGAAGACGTAGGCTAGGCGCCGGCCGTAGCGGTCCCGTTCCTCGCGCCCCGATTCGAGCCGCACCTGGCGGTTCTCCAGGGCGTTGCGGGTGAACTCGCTCGCCTTCTTGCCGATGGGGAGGTTCCGCGAGGCGTCGCTGTGAACGGACTCGGGTGTGTCGATGTTGAGCAGGCGGATGCGCTCCTCGGACTCGCCGATGCGGACCAGGAGCGTGTCGCCGTCGACGACGCGGATGACTGTTGCGACGTCGCGTTCGGCGGGTGGTGGCGGGGCCTCCGGGCGAGTTGCCTTGCCCTCCAGCAGTGTCCGGCCCGATTCCATCGCTTCGCCAAGGGACTGGTCCGGGTTACGGAACCAGGCAATGCCCGAGGCGGTCAGCAGCAGGAGCAGGCTCAGCACGGCGCCGAGCAGCGCTTTCTTCCAGCGGGGGATTCCTCCCCGCCGTTTGGATCCGCCGCCTTTCTTGC